>CADBME010000355.1 GCA_902795715.1 uncultured Lachnospiraceae bacterium
AATAGCCAACAAAAAAACCTCCAAATACCGCTTATTTACGCGATATTTGAAGGTTTTTTCATCCAACAGGGGATGAGAGAATCGAACTCCCACCAAAGGTTTTGGAGACCCCTATCATACCATTTGACCAATCCCCTGTATTCAGGCAGCCGTTTTTTGACTGCCTGAATATATTACCATAAATTCCTCTTTCTTGTCAATCAAAAAAATGAGTAAACTTCCTTTGGCTAAATTCTGGTGTCAATTATTATTTCCACTTGCTAAATCCAATGGATTTCATGGAGATCCCGGACTTCTTAAGAGCAGGGTATTTCTTAGAGAATAAGACATCCCATCTCTTAAATGCTTCGGTGAACCGGGAGACGCAGCCTGCTTTTGCTCCGGTCAGGACACTTGCTTCCTCCGTCTCTTTGAGAACCTCTTTCCCTCCATCCTCTTCTGTCCAGGTTTTCTTTGTCAGAGTCAGTCCATTTCCTTTTCCGTCAAAAGCAGTTGTAATCTCTCCATAATAAGTCGTCTCATCATATTCATCATCAACGTCTTCATCACGATACAGCTTTGCCGTTCCTTTTTTTATCGATGTTACGCCGGTAATCAGATTAATCGTCATGATCGTGTCATACCTGTAGCTTGATTCTGCGTCTCTGTGATAGTAGAACTGCAAATCGTATTTCCCTTTATATGCTGATATCATGGCATCCTGGCAATTGTTGCTTGTATCCATAACGAACCACTTCAGCTCATAGGCTTTTTCCGATTTATTATATTTCCCTTTCTTTATTACATAGTTTCGAAGTTTTCTGGCCCGGTTGACGCTCTTAGCCTCAACGATAATCTTGCATTTGAGTTTCTTTCCTTTAACCTTGGCTACGATGGTTGCATTCCCGATTTTCTTTGCTTTTACTTTTCCTTTTTTTGATACAGTACAGACTTTTTTATTGCTGCTTGACCATTTCACTTTTTTCTTTGTACCCTTTACCTTGAGTTTTAATGTATCTCCCGGTGCCAAATGGGCACTTTTATTGCTGAGTTTTATTTTGGCATCTACTGGCTTCCCCTGATACATGAGAGCACAAGCGAATGTGGCAAGCGTCAATAATACAAGCATTGCGAATCGATTCCATGTTTTTTTCATAGCGCACTCCTTTCCCCCTTAACCACAAAGAGTTTATATGAGATTAGTTGAACATCCGTTACCGTTAGGTATATTATCATACAAATGATAGATAAATGTCAATAGTTATCCGAATCCTTTTCCTAATTAAATAAATATACTGAAAATATAGTAGTTTTGAAAACTATGTTAATTACAGGAGGGGTGGTAGTATATAGCTAAAAAAAGAATCCGGATACAGTCCTTTGGGGTCTGTTTCCAGATTCTCATTTATATGATTATACAACTTTTATTGCCTCTGCCGGGCAGGCAATCACACAGGATGGCTGCAGGCCCTGATCTAATCTGTTATTACAGAGGCTGCATTTTCTCATTATTATTCCTCCATGGTCTGTTTCCTGAAATTGAGGAATCTTCCAGGGGCAGGCGACCAGGCAGAGACGGCATCCGGTACAGGTCTTTTCGTCGACGATTACAATGCCATCTTCTCTTTTTGTGATCGACTTTTGCGGGCATACATCTTTGCAGATGGGGTCTTTGCATTGTCTGCACACATCAAAGCCAAAGCGGAGTTTATCTCTATTTGCTGTGCTTTCTTCCGATTGTTTCATCACGATAAACCGGACTCCTCTGGGGAGATCATACTCCATTTTACATGCAATTTCACAAGCGCAGCACCCCATACATTTATTAATATCGATCTGTAATCTTCTCTGTCTCACTATTTTTCCACCTCCATTTTTTCAACCTGGACAAGTGTGTTAAAATAGCCTGTGGTGTTCCCGTCATAGAGAGCATTGTATTCTGTCATAATGCCTTTTTCTTTCAGGGTGTCTCTGGGACCTCCCTGGCTCAGAGTGGTAAGGACATTGACATTTCCCCCCAGTTTGACCCACATGCCACTGTTTAATTCCACTACACCCGGACGAACGATCAGGCTGACCGAGGCGATGATGTCTTTCAGTTGACCCTGATCATTGAAGATCCGCACCTTATCGCCATCTTTAATCCCTCTGGCTTTTGCGTCCTTTTCATTGATATGGATTTTTGCCGGCCCTTCGATTTCCTGGATCCAGGGCAGATTATAGTACTGAGAGTGGCAGCGGAAAGAAGGATGTTGAGATACGATACACAGGGGATACTTTTTAGCCAGTTCCGGTGTGGCGCGAATACTTTGTTCCGGTTCTATAAAGTGGGGCAGGGGATAATAGTCTCCCGGAAATTTCTTTCCCCTCTCTTCCATAATAGAAGAATAGAATTCAAATTTCCCGGATGGAGTATTGAATTTACCATCTTTGTAGGGGATAGAGGGTGACCATTTTTCATCGACCAGGACAGGACCTTTCGGGGAAACTGCCCCGTCGACATCGGTATTCATGCCCACCAGCATTCGAATGTAATCCAAACCACTCCTTTCCCTGGGGAAGTACTTCTCAAAGCCCAGCCTTCTTCCAAGCTCCTCAAAAATCTCCAGGTCAGGGACGGCTTCCCCATAGGGTTTGCATACGGGGACCAGAACCTGATTGTAATGATGCCAGTAGGATGTGTGGAGTCCGTATTGCTCCAGGAAATGACACCCGGGCAATACCAGATCCGCCCAATCCGTGTCATCGGTCATGAATTGTTCGATGACGACAAATAGATCCAATTGTTTTATGGCCTTTAAAGTGTAATCAACATAGGGCTGCTGGGAAACCAGGCCTCCCCGCCAGGATATGATTCCTTTGATGGGTGGATCAGCATTCAAAATAGCAGTAGCCACAGCGGATATATTCACCATCCTGGTCTTTTTAATGTCGGCCCCTTCCGGGACAGCTACATTCGCTGTTTGCATAAAGCCCTCAAATCCGGGGAAGCCCAGATTGTTGACAAACTCATAGGTACCATATTCTTTGCCTATGTGGCCGCAGACTGCAGCAAGGCTTGCTAAAGCCCGCTGCACCTGGTGTCCGTTGCTGTAGCGCTGCTGGCCGCATCCACAGGACATGTGGGACTTCGATGAAGCGTACAGGCGGGCAGCTTCGATGAGTTCTTCCTTTGGTATGGTCGTAATCTCTTCAGTATATTCCGGAGTCCAGATTTCCACCAGTTCTTTCAGGCTTTCGAAACCTGTCGTGTGTTTTGCAATGTATTCTTTGTCATGAAGGTTATTTTTAATGATCCACCGAATCATTCCAAGAGCCATAGCTCCATCTGTCCCGGGCCTGGGGCGCAGATGGATATCGGCTTTGGATGCCACACCTGTAAGGCATGGGTCTACGACGATCAGCTTTGCACCTCTTTCTTTTGCCCTGTATAGATAGGGGAAGACATGAGGATGGGTGGCGGTGGGATTTAAGCCGATCATCATAATGACTTCAGCATTCTCAGCCCATATTTCCGGAGACATGGTATTTTGACTCCCCACGCTGCACTGAGACCCGGAGATACCGGAAAGCACACAGAAACTTCCGACCAGCTTGGTTGCGCCCATCAGATTCCAGAGTCTTTGACTGACTGTTTTAGCCATATATTCCCTGTTGCCGGAATATCCGTACTCCATGAAGGCCTCACTTCCGTATCGATTACAGATGCTGGTGATTTTCGATACCATATAGTCCATGGCCTCTTCCCAGGAAATACGTTTAAACTTTCCCTCTCCCCTTTCTCCAATCCGAAGGAGAGGATACTTTACCCGGTCCGGACTATTGATTTTCTGTACATTTGCCATGGCTTTCAGGCACAAGGTCCCCTGGGTTATAGGATGATCCGGATCTCCCTCTATTTTAATAACCTTCTCATCCTTAACATAGACCAGCAGCCCGCATGTATCATAGCAATTGTGAGGACAGGCAGTCTTTACAACCCTGTCTGCCATAACTGTTTTTCCGTTTAATGTAACAGGAACATTCTTCGCTACAGCGAAGCGATCATAGTCTTCCTGTCGTCTCCAGGGCACAGGATCAGCTCCTATCTCCCTGTTATGTGTCCCTTTCTCTGTTTTATACATCATATAATTCCCCCTTTTTCGAAAGAAAAATCCATTAAAGTATGGATTATTCTTCCTCATTATACCAATCCGTCTGACAGGGAAATGTATATTCTAAATGTCATGAATGGAATTAATGACAGAAAG
>CADBME010000356.1 GCA_902795715.1 uncultured Lachnospiraceae bacterium
AACTCAAGCATGGCATAATCAACAGAACTCTGGGCCTTGGAAACACCGGCCAGGTCTATAAACTGGCGAATGGACTCCGGCGTGAAACCCCGGCGCCTGAGAGCTGCAATAGATACAAGACGGGGATCATCCCATCCATCAACGATTCCGTCTTCCACCAGCTTCTTGATGTAGCGCTTTCCCGTTACGACATTGGTCAGATACATCTTGGCAAACTCAATCTGCCTGGGCGGCATCTCAAAACCGACCTCCCGGACAACCCAGTCATAAAGAGGACGATGGTCTTCGAACTCCAGGGTACAGATGGAATGGGTAACCCCTTCAAAAGCATCCTCCAGAGGATGGGCGAAATCGTACATGGGATAAATACACCATTCATCTCCGGTGTTGTGATGGGACATATGGGCCACCCTGTAGAGAATGGGATCTCTCATGTTCATATTTCCGGAAGCCATGTCGATCTTAGCCCGAAGAACCCTGGAACCATCCGGGAACTCACCATTCTTCATTCTCTCAAAAAGATCCAGGTTATCTTCCACAGAACGGTTGCGGTAGGGACTCTCCTTGCCCGGCTCGGTAAGAGTTCCCCTGTACTCCCGGATCTCTTCCGGAGTCAGATCACAGACATAAGCCTTACCTTTTTTAATCAGGGTCACAGCTGCCTCGTACATCTTGCCGAAATAATCCGACGCAAAGAAAAGACGGTCTTCAAAATCAGCACCCAGCCACTCAACATCTTCCTTAATGGCATCGACAAACTCGGTTTTTTCCTTGGTCGGGTTGGTATCATCAAAACGAAGGTTGAACTTGCCGCCATACTCCTGAGCCAGGCCGTAATTCAAAAGGATGGACTTGGCATGCCCGATGTGAAGATAGCCATTTGGTTCCGGAGGAAAACGGGTCATCACATGATCGTAGACACCTTCCTCCAGATCTTTATCGATAAATACTTCTATAAAATTCTTTGAAATTTTTTCTTCAGCCATTTTTCCCCTCTTTTTCCTGTCTTTCTCTTCTATTCTGTATGCAATAATCTATTCATGTATGCAGTAATTTATTTCAAAATAATTCATTTTAAAATATATATCAAAAATATATTTCAATATGAAATAATGACTATTAGTTCACAGCCTGATTCTTAATTAACCAGGATGTAACCACCACTGTCCCCTGTCGTATGATAATAATTATATTTGGATGAACTGGTACAGGGAATCATGTAGCGCACCAGGCGGTCCATGGATGCATATTTGATTCTCTGATTCTTTCCCGCCCAGGTCCGTGTTGCCGAATCGGCAATGATCACCTTGCCTGTATCTGTCATACCCAGGAGAACCATAGTGTGCTTAGACTTGGCCCAGCGGTCATTGTAGGAAGAGTGGAAAGAACCATTGTCCTGGGTGTGATTATTGGCTTCAATAATGACCACATTTCCTTTGCGAAGATGGTTTTCAATCCGTCTTACGGCAGAAGCATTGGAAAAACGTCTGACATAAGTATTCTTGACCTTACACTTCCTGAGAATCCTGGATATTCCATACATGGAAACCGGCCTCTGAGCCCCCAGGCTCCTGCTGTAATTACTCTTCCAGGATTGCTTTCCGAAAATCTTCCTCTCCAGCTTTTTATAGACATCCACCCTGGAATATCCTGCATATTTTTTATTATAGGCGCCAAGCACGGTAGTCAGGGCAGACACAGCACAGCCATGTTGAGCCAGATAGGATTTCTTCTTAATATCAAAGCCGACCTGAGCCCGAATGGTAAAGGTTAAAGGTCCCCTTCGATTCTTCATGGTAAGGGTCAGACTCCTGACATCGGTATTATCAGGCATCTGCGCCCTGGTCGTAAGATAGGTCCCGGCCGATACCGGAGCAGTCCGGAGTCCTGATAAAGCCATAATCAGTGCCAGCAGCAAAACTGTCCTCTTTACAGGGCCCGGAAAAAAACAAAAAGCTCTTTTTTTCTCCATACAATAAATCCTTTCACAAATAATAACAAACATGAATTATATCATAGATTTATTAAGAAAAAAAGAGAATTTTGAAAGAAATGGGCCTGCAGACTTCAATTTGCCCTGCCTGTAATATATGGATAGCACCTCTTTACTCCTGTCTCTATATTAAGTGATAATAATTGAATCATTTAGTATAACCACACGGTATATTTATTAAAAAACCAAATTATAGATATTCCACTAAAAAGAAATGCCCGGAGAACCACATATAATTTGTTCTCCGGGCAATGAAAAAAGCTGCTGACGAGACTTGAACTCGAGACCTCCGCCTTACCAAGGCGACGCTCTACCGACTGAGCTACAGCAGCTTGTGGATTGAATCCAACGAAAAAGATAATAGCACGGGGGATATTCTTTGTCAACCATATTTTTCCCACAGGCTGATTTTCTTGCTTTCCCATAGGACCGCTTACTTTTCTTTTCCGCAAAACTCATTTCTCATGGCCTTCATCATTGTTTTTGTCATCTTTAGAATTCTTCTTAAGCTTTCTGCTGTGATTTTTCACTCCTGTGATTCTTCTAACAACGGTTCCGTTTTCTTCTTTTTTCTTTTCTTCCTTTTTGTACTCTTTTTCCATCTCCTGGATGATACCTGCGGTGATCAGACCGGCTGGCATGGCGATGACGGCTATTCCGAAGAAGGAGGAGATCATGGCCATTATCTGGCCGGCCGTACTTACCGGGTAGATATCACCATATCCAACAGTGGTGAGAGACACGGTGGACCAGTAGATGGCATCAAAGAAGGTATCAAATGTCTGAGGTTCAACATTGAAAATAACCAGGGCACAGACCAGGATGTATTCTAATGCCATCATGACTACGGCATAGAGAGAGTTTCTCTGATTGTTAAGGGCCTTGATAATCAGATTGGTGCTTTTGGAGTAACGTATAATCCTCAGGAACCGGAAAGTGCGAAGGACGCGGAAGATTCTGTGGAGATGAAATCCGTTTATATAGAAGAATCCGGGAAGGATGGAAATCAGATCGATGACAGCCATCCTTTGAAATGGATACCTCAGAAAAGATTTGGCGCCGGGTTCATTGAACTTGATATCGGCTGTAATCCATCTCAGAAGGTAGTCAATGACGAAGATAACAGTGGAAATAAAGTCGATTTGGGCCATATAGCGATTGTCATATTTGACCATGATGGGAAGGACACTGACAAAGATAATAATCGTCATGAAGAGGTTGTAGGGGGTTACATAGCCTGTATATTTACTAGGTTCTATAAATAAAAAGACTTTCTTACGAAAATTCTCAAACATATGGTTTCTCCTGATCGGGACCATCAATAGTCCCGAAGTGCGGGAGCACAAAGGCTCTCTTTTAAGGCATAAAAAAAGCTTCTGAGCTTAATATACCACTTCTTCTTGCAAATGATACTGTACATTATACAACATTTTCCTCATGATTGAAATATAAATATAGTATAGTTTGTGTCAATCAAATGTGATTTGACTTTCATCGAAACCAAAGTATCGAAGTCTTATTGCACAGCAGAAGCCGCCGCAATTTTAAATGCGGCGGCCTCCCTTCAATCATTTAATCTTGATAATTATTGATTTCTTCTTGCCGCTGCCGTCAGTAGCCATAGCTGTAATCTTCACTTTCTTGCCCTTACCGGCAGGCTTAGTAAAGACTTTACCGGAACCATTGACAGTGGCGTAACGGGTGTTAGAGGAAATCCAAATTAGTTTCTTATTGGCTCCCTTGCTGGCTTTTGCCTTAGCTTTTAATTTCAAAGCCTTTCCGGCTTTAACTTTCTTTTTGCCGGAAATCTTGACAGCTTTCACTGCCCCTTTCATGACTTTGATCTTCCAGGTAGCGCTCACGCCGCTTCCATCAGTTGCTGTGGCTTTGATCGCAACGGTTTTGCCACCGGTTTTTTTCATAATAGTCACAAGTCCATCCTGATTTACCTTGGCAATCCTGGTGTTGGAAGAGGTCCATTTCAGTTTTTTATTGCTTGTACTTTCAGGATTAAAGAATGCCTTTAAGCGAATCCTCTTTCCCTGGGCAATCTTATGGGATATACCCTTGATGGTAATTCCTTTTGCCTTAACGCCATTGCTGACCTGAATGTTGCAGGAGGCAACATAACCTCCATCTCCGCTTACAGCTCTCAGCACAGTATTGCCCGCTTCAAGTCCGGAAATTGTGCAGGACATTCCCCCTGTTTTTGTGACTTCTGCAACAGATTCGTTGTCAATTGACCAGGTAACCTCTTTGTTGCTGGCATTTACAGGACTGATCGTGGCTTTAATAGTTGCTGTACTTCCGATAGGAATTGTAACATTCTTTGTGTTAAGTGATATAGTCTGAACTGGGACAGCTGTTGTATGGACGGGGTCATTAGGATTAGTCGGATCACTTCCGCCTTCATACTCCTGGTAGTTGGTAAGTCTGTCGCCATCGTCATCACTTTCAGCGATATCTTTATCTTCTCCGTCCTCCGGCCATAGTTCATACTTATCACAATACCAGTCAGGAAGTCCATCACCATCACTATCACTGGCTTCTGTCAGGATCGTAATCATGCTGAGCGGAGATCTTCTGCCATCCTCAAGCACAGCTTCTACCCCAAGGTAAACAGTACGGTCCCTGTCATAAAAATCCACAAGAATCTCATCGCTATCTGCAGGGTAAACTTTTTTTACCAGATTGTCGGCAGATGTATCAAAGAAGTCATTTTCACTATAATAAATATTGTAATACTTAGTATCGCCATTGGGATCGCCAAAATACAGATAAACCTGAGAATCGGAATCATATTTCTGGTAATATTCAAGGTCCTCTACAGGCAATGCTTCTTCATCGGCAGGTTTTTTTGCCATGAGAACGTAGAGACCGCTTTGACGGATGTCTGTACGGACCCCAATGTTGTTGTTTTCTTCTTCAAAAGTTTCAGAAGGAAGAATCCGCCATACCCCGTTCTTATAGAAAAACCAGGAAACCGAGGAATAATCAATCAGAGCGTTTTTTGAAGCAACTGAATAGAGTTCCCCTCCGGTCATTTTTCCGGCATTCTCTTCGCTGATGATGACAGCGTCGTTTACAGAAGAGTAATCACCATTCGTATAAGTCGATCCATTGCCAAGAATAGTATAAGAGTTTTCTGCATTGTTAGCAGCATAGCCAATCACACTTTTGTTAAAGGTAGTAAAAATGAAGCCTGTGTCTGTCGGATCTGATCGATCAACAGTGTAATGGGTACAGGTTTTTTTGCCCAACCGGCTATTTACAATATAGAGTTCACCCATCTCCCCGTACTCTATGGGAAGATTGGCTACATATTCGTTAGCGGATCTGGCAAATGGCACCTTCATATAAGAAGTGCTTCCCTGATTCAATACATAAAGAGAATAGGTTCCGGTCCGGTCCGGCTTAAGAGTAAAAGTTAAACCATCTTGTCCCTGGCTGATAGAGACTTCACCAAATGGTGCTTTGCTGAGGTCCATATCTTCAAAATATGACCCTGCATAGGAACTGCTTTCCGCTGAAGCAGAAACAGTGCCCGCCGTCCCTGAAGATGAAGACGAGGTAAGCGAAAGGAAATCACCGTCATTAAGTTTCGCATAGGAATAATCTGCGGTCCGATCAGAGGAGCCTGAAACATAAGTGTACTGAGATTGATAATTACCTATGTCCAGATCAGCGGTCCCGGAAATCTCTGTAGTTCCTGAAGTCAGCAATGAAGCAAGCTTCTCCTCACAGGACATACCATAGGTGGCTGAATGATATGTATGTCTGCTGTCACTGCCGGAAGGAATAGTTCCGTCAAAATACCAGTAATCAATGTCTTTTTTAGACATCTCAATGTCATCATGCTGGTTATCCATAAGCCCATA
The DNA here is from genome assembly GCA_902795715.1 of uncultured Lachnospiraceae bacterium. The sequence goes on from CADBME010000356.1 coordinate 5,872, forward strand.
CCTTCCCCCGGGTCTGTTTGTCTCTGACCAGTTGTTTTTATTCTGGTCCATGTACTCATCATAGAACTCAAACAGATAGTGTCCGGATTCATGAGTTACTGTAGTTGCATACTGGGCTGCATCGTCTTTGAAGGAATTATTCCAGCCGGCTCCCTCAATCGCACTCATCTGAATACGTAAAAATGTATTTCTGCTTAAAAAGGAATCCGAATCTTTCAGATGTGTAAACATATCAATGCTTTCGTTGCTGCTCACTTCAGTATCTGAATAAAAACCGCCAGCATAGGCATTGGAATGAATCTGGACATTGTTAAGCCATGTGCCATCATCTTTTTCACGTGTTTCGATATGGATATCTGCCATGGAGGCTGTATTGCCGGTATCATAGAAATTCATTCTGTTATCTGTAGAATACAGAAGGACTTTGTTAATAAGAACATGGCCGTCTGATGTCTGGGCTACATCTTTGGCATATTCATTTAACATGTTTTTCATGGAATTATAGTAATCTGTAGATTGGGATTTTTTATCATTTGCCAGGTAGCAGACAGACATATTATAGAGTAGTCTGGGCTCAGATAAGTTCAAAGTCAGATCTCCAAGTGCATTCTTGGCAACACTCTCCGCCAGTTTCTGCATCTCCGTGGCAAAGTTGGAGGAATTAATGCTGGCATATATGCCGCCTGTTTTTTTATAAAGGTCAAAATAAGCTGACTGGTTTGAGGGTAATGTAATAACGGATGCTGCTATTTTTTGGCGAATCAGATCGGCAATTACGTCAGACATATCGTCATACCCGTAATTATTGTCTGTTTTATATTCGGCATCTGTCAGGACAAACAGGAATTTGGAAGCTCCGCTTCGCCATTTCATTGCAGAGCTGGCAGCCATGCCAAGAGCATCCATTACGGTTTCATCGTCATCCCCTCCACCGCTGACTTCGATATCTGACAGAGCGTCAATGACACCTTCACTGCTGCTATACCAGTTGGATCCATGGTAAGTGTGGAGGATGGTTGCTTCTCCTTCTGTGATATCACGGTACTCAATGACAGAGAATCGGACATTAAGTCCCCTGTTAACAAGGGCTTCTGATAAAGTCGTAATATTATCTTTAGTCCGGTTGATTTCATCAGACATTGATCCGGTAGCATCAATCAAAAATGCGATATCAACCTTATTCTTTTCCAGAGAAACCGGGATTTTCTTACCTTTCCAGTTTCCGTTAGCGTCAATTTTTTCTGAATGCAGCTCATAGGAATATCGAATATAATCACCTGCCGAATCTTTCGGAAAATGATCAAACAAATCATCACGGTTGGAACCGCTTATTCCTTTTCCCTGGGCTATGGTCTTTTTTGCACTTACCGTTGCCTGATACTTCTCTTCCAGGCTGAGATCACCAACATAAAGGTTTGCAACACCGTCTGAACCTGTCTTTGCGGTCCTTTTCAGGCTTTTTCCAACATACAGGCTTACTGTCGCATTGGATACAGTAGTTTTAGTCCCGCTTGACAGAGTAGCTTCAACGGTAACCTCAATGGAATCATCCTCTGCATCTGCCAATGCCATAAGAGGACTTGAATGGGTATTCGCTACAGGTTTGTAATTCCACTTTTCCGGTTTTTCAAAGTCAGCATTTGTATTGCCGGATTTCTGTGTCTCTGCAGCAAAAGAAAAGGCAGGACACATATTAAGCACGATACAAAATGACAGGAAAACGACAATACATTTCTTAATGTTCATAATTTCCTCCTCTCCAAATGTGAATAAACTATTAATAATTTTAACATTGAAATATTAGCTTAACAAGTTCAAAACAACAGAATATAAAGCTTTTTTTCACATTTCATGTCAGGAAGAGAGGATAATAGCAAAGTCTTCTCAGATAACAAAAACCGGCACCGATCCGATCAACATGACACAAAGGACCAAGATCTTGG
>CADBME010000357.1 GCA_902795715.1 uncultured Lachnospiraceae bacterium
AATAAAACTTTGCAGCCTGGTCCTCCGGGACAGAATTATACTGGCTCAGTGTTGCCCCCAAACCATCTCTATCAGAGTTTCCGGACACATTATGGATTAATTCACCCGTAAGATAATACTTGTTCCAGCTGACATAGAAGCCATCTTTGCCGAGTTCCTCAATCTGATCCAGTGAATTTGCTTCATGCCATCCAGTCACCACATGGGGTACCGGTTCCGGTGCTTCTACGATCGAATACACACTAAAACTATCAGCCTGGAACTCCACTACGGCCCCATTCTCACCATTTTCCGTGCTGCTCTGAACTTTTTGGCCTTCCTCTGATTCATCGGCAAAGTGAATTACATTCAAAGAATCACTGCTGCTGTCGGCCAGTTCAATCTGAACGGCCACACTGGTGCCTTCCGCCGGCTGGTATTTGGTCTCATGGTTATTCTTATCGACAATGCTGATATCAAAGAGACGGATATAGTCAGCCCTGCCTTCTTCTACTCCGAGTGCATTCTCCGATTTCGATACATAGTCCTTGTAGGTAGAGGAGCCTTCTTTAATCTCCTCCACTGCCAGATCAGCGTCTTCCGGGATACCGGTCTCTGCTCCGTAGCTTGCGGTCACCTTATAATTATGGCCGTCACTTGCCAATACAGTCTTCTCAAGGGTGGTTCCGATTACTGCATATACAGAGAAGCCATCGGTCGTAAATTCCACGACGGTTTCATAAGAATCCTTGTCCTGCTTCTTATCTTTTGCCTTTCCCTTCTTCTTTTTAGATGCCTGGTCTCCGCTTATCTTCTTTGGCTTATGGTGGTTATGGTGGGAGTCCGCATCCAGAATCCGGACCTCCTGACCGATGAAATGGACCACCTGGGCATCCACAGCTTCTTCCAGAGAAATAGTTACAGGAACCGGACTCTCCGGCTCGACTTCCTTGCCATCATGTTCAAATCCGATATCAAAGAAACGGGCATGACTAAAGTCTGAGATCCCCAGCTTCTTCCTGACTTTATACTTATATTTAGCGGTATCGGTGATCTCTCTTGCATACAATGCCGCATCTTCGGGAATCCCGGCCTCATCGTCCAAAGTCACAGAGACAGCATAGTCTCCCCCTTGGAATTCCTGTGTCCCGGTCAGGCAGGGTTCCTTTCCTGCCTCGGTTCCTTTTTCCCCAGACTCTTCACTCGATTCTTTCTCTCCGGAATCTGTCTTTTCTGTAGTCACAGTGGCAGACTCCGTCTTGCTGTCATCCTCTTTCGGTGACAGCACAAGAAGACCGCAAAGGTTCTCTGTTTCGCTGCCCCCCAATAAGATATTATTGAGGGAGAGAGACGCAACCTGATCCGTGAGGGTCATGACCGCTTCGTTTCTCTTCCCGGTTAAAAGGTTCCTATATTCATTTTTTTCTACTAATTTGATTTTGAGATCCCCGGAATCCCTGGCCGAATCTCCTGAAAGAGCATCGCCCCTGCAGATTAGACCTCTTGCCCTGTCTAAAGGCGACAACCAGGTTCCCTTCCTATAGGAAAATGTTATATCTGCCCTCAGATTATCGATCTTCCTTCCATCCGGCGTGACAAAATACACTTTATAGAGAGAAAGCTCTTTGGCGGTAGAATCCGGATACTCTTCACGGATCTCATCCTTTACAAATGGAACAAGGGACTGGTAGGCTTTCATGCCGGCCTTGTAATCTTTAACCCTGAGCTCTGTTCCCTCCGGAAGAAGTCTATTACCCCTTAGGGAAGCCTTAACCCTATAAGTCGTCCCACTGTATTCAAAGGTCCTGACCTTATTATCACTCCTCGTACTATCTTCTGATTCCTTCCTCTCAGTCGAAGCTTTCTCAGGGCCATCCCCATCTCTCTTTTCAGCAATTGACGTACTCTCCCCTTCCAGACTCAAGCCCGGCATATTTTTGCCGGATTCTTCGTCCAGGGTAATAGCAGGAAGGATCAGAGCATAGGTCGTGGCAAATACAACAATAGCTGCCAGACAGACTACGATTCGCTGAAACTTTTTATTTGGAATATTTTCCCTAAAGACTTCGGTCAATCTTTCGACTATCCAACGAATCTTTCCCATGCCGATCCCTCCTTTCTCTCTCTTCAAGAAAATCGATATAATATATACAATATTCACATAAAATTCATCATTTCTTCTTCCTGATACTTAATCCCAAGGCCAATCCGGCCAAAGCAGGAATCATAGTAAGAAAACACATACTCCAATAACCCGCCAGATCCCAATCTCCCGCGCAAGTCATGACCAAAACTACTTCAAGAAAAGCAAAAAAGGGAAGACAAAACCATTTTCCTCTGCCGGGTATCCTGTATCCATACCAGAAAGATGCCAGCAAAGCACAAAAAGGCATCAGCAAATAAAAATAAAAAAAACCCATTCCGAAAGCATCATCGTAATTGTTACCAATCAATCTGAAATCAAGGAAAGTCCAAAGAGTAACTATTACTGTTAAGAGAAGGGGCCAGTGTCGTTTTAATTGATTCATTTTCCGTCCATTGAAAGTTGAAATATGAATGATAATAAATAAACAATATCTATTTAGACTATGTGAAACATGTATTCGGATTACACATAGAATTCATATAGATTATACGCAAAAGAAGCCATACTTTCAAGTTTTTTGTTTTACAAATCTATTGATAGTCTGAGAAAAAAGCCAGCCACCGAAGTCGAAATTTTTTATTTGAAATATTATTTGAAAAGGCTTCAACAAGTCTTCCGATCATCCAACGAATCTTTTTCATGCCAATCCCTC
>CADBME010000358.1 GCA_902795715.1 uncultured Lachnospiraceae bacterium
AGAACCTGACACCAACCGAACTGGCCATGGACTGGAGAATACCGACAACCGCTGAGGACGACTGGAGAAGAGCCGTAACCCCGACACCGGACAAAAAGCCCAGAAGATAATTATCTTCAAATTTGGTCAGCATGAGGCTGAGACCTTCGCCCATCTCAGCAACCGCCTGGCTCATGAAAATCAGGCCCATAAAAAGGATTCCGAAACCGATCAGGATGGATCCCGCATTGTGAAAACGGTCATCCTTGAGAAACATGATGAGGATCACTCCGATGATCAGGGAAACCGGAGCCAGATTATCGGCCTTAAAAAAATATAGAAGGCTGGTCGAACCGGCAGAAACGTCCATAAGACGGATTATCTGGGCCGTAATGGCCGTACCGACATTGGCCCCGAGCACAATGCCGATAGACTGGCGGAAAGTCATAAACCCGGCTCCAACAAGACCGACTGTCAAAACAATTGTGGCTGTGGAACTCTGAATCATACAAGTTACCAGCATACCGAAAATAAATCCGATTACCGGACTGTTGGTTACTCTGGCCAGCGCCGCTTTCATAGCTCCGCCGGAAGACTTCTTCAACTCATCTCCCATCATCCTCATACCATAGAGGAACATGGACAAGCCGCCAAGCATGGCAACGATCTTGTAAAAAATATCCACTTTTTTCTCCTTTGCTGCATTGAACATCCAGTGATTAACTTCAGAAAACCGGCGATTAATAGCCGGATAATCCGGCGATCAATCGCCAAAAAATCAATCTTATTATAAATGCAAGCAAAAGGAAAGTCTATGCTAATGTGAAATATTTTTGAATTTTATCAAAATGTATTCAAATATTACGCGAATTATTGTGAATAATTAGTGAATCAAAGATTCCCGTAGTGGTTCCGAATCCGTGCAGCCATCTTCTTTCTGCGGTCGCCCAGGAAAGCTTCAACCGAATCTTCATTCACTTCAAATATAGCCTGGTCAAGGTCAAGAGCGGCCAGGGATCCTTTGATCTCTTCTTCTGTCATAAGCTGATCCAGGCTGTCTTTGTAATCAGCAGGTGACTTTTTGCGGATCAGAGATTTGACATCAGAGGACAGATAGGTGATATTGGCAATCTGTCCGTATACTTCCCTGGTACGGAACCCGCATTTGGCCAGGAAGGCTCTGGGCAGGATCTGACAGGACTCCGCCCTGGCTTCATAAAGGTCAGCCACTTTGACGTCCTTACTGTAAAGGGATAAGGTTTCCTCAGCAGATAAGGCAGCCAGGTAGGCCAGGTAAGGAGCCGTCCGGGCTGTAGTTGAGGCAAATCGGTCCGGAAGGACAGCTTCAAAGAAGTCATCTCCCATGCGCAGGGATTCGATCTGGGCCAGATAGGAAGCAAATCCTTCCTCTTCGATATTTTCCACGTCACGACTGACCACACTGTCGGGAGATCCCTGGTAGTGGCCGGTAATTAAGGCCATAGTCATCCATTTTCCAATGAGAGAGGCCTTCTCCTTGTCTGATATCCCCTTACGGTCCATGAGAAGATACATGGCATAGGTGTAATTGAGTATGGACTGGGAGTAGAGAAGCCTGGTTCCCGTGTAGCCGGCTTTCTCGAGAGCCTGAAGGAATCCGCGGAAGTTCTTTTCGCTTACGAAAGCCAGAACACCTTCTCCAAGTTTGGCAAAGGACTCCTTGGCCAGCTGTTTTGAAATCTGTCCCCTTCGTCCGGTTTTGCCGGAAAGAAGGTTGACAAGGTCTCCAACCTTGGTCTTGCCGAAGCTTGCAATAAGGACCACCTTCAGTACGTCGCCGTAGGAAGGTGAGTAGGTCAGGCCGGAAGCATCCTTGCACCAGCTGATGGCCTTGCCGTATTTTGAGGAAATAAATTCCGGATCTCCGCTGCTGAGTATCTTATAAAAATCAGGTTCTTTCAGCAAATGGCAGAAATAGTCGATGGTATTTCGGATATAATCCCCGTCATACTCTTCATTGACAGAGATCTTGGACATGGCGAAATCTTCCTGATTAAGAGGCTTGCCCTGGAGGTTAATCCGGATAAAAATCTCAGAAACCACATCGATATCCAGCTGGAAGGAAAGCTCAATGATGCCCACCTGGTGTTTCACAATCCCCTTCAAAGTATCAATCTTGGTCTCAAGGGCAGAGAAATCCTGTCCCGGATTCTTTTCTATATATTCTTTTTCAAACTGGCGGAAAGAGAAATTCTTCCGGAAAAGAACAGAGATATCCGGAATCCAGCGGGGGTCTTCCTCGATGGCTTCATTGGTCACAGCGAAGTTCTCTTCTTCCATATCCGCCAGAGGATTAAAGGCAATCCGAATCTTCTTAGCCCTGTACTCATCGTCCAGGACATCTTTTCCCAGAAGGGCTGCCATCAGGGCCGTAACACGCTGCTGTCCGTCGATCAGGATCTTCTTGGTACCGCCTTTGCCGAAACCTCTGATCCGAACCTTGGAATTCTGCCAGACAATCAGATATCCGATAGGATAGCCTTCATAAAGAGAATCAATCAGATCTTTAACCTCTTTTTCTTTCCAGACAAAAGGACGCTGAATCTCAGGAATTGCAATCTGACCACTTTCAACGAATCCCAGAATACTATTTACCGAATACTGGGTTATCTTGTAATTGTCCATATCATTTCCTCCAACCGGGATCTTGCTTACTGTTTATCGTTTATCTTATTTGTTATCTTTCAGAGTATCGATGCCTTTAGTCTATCGTTTATCTTGTCATTTATCTTTCATGCAATCAATTATTGCTTCATTTTCTTCAGTTCATCAAATACCACGTCATTGAGAACCTTGATATAGGTTCCCTTCATGCCGGAAGAACGGGATTCAATTACACCGGCACTTTCAAACTTCCGGAGGGCATTCACGATAACAGACCGTGTGATTCCGACCCGGTCAGCAATCTTGCTGGCCACAAGAATCCCTTCCGTTCCGTCCAACTCATTGAAAATATGCTGGATGGCCTCAAGCTCAGAGAATGACAAAGTGGAAATAGCCGACTTGACGATAGCTACCTTGCGGCTTTCTTCCGCATTTTCCTCGTTCACCGATCTCATCATCTCCAGACCGACCACCGTGGTCCCGTACTCGATCAGAATGATGTCATCAATCTCATACTGTTTCTCGTTCCTGTACATGAAGACCGTTCCAAGTCGCTCACCGGCTATATCGATGGGAGTCACCATGGCCTGATGGTCATTCATACTGTCAAACTCAAAACCCAGAGTCTCCAGATTCACATTTTCCTTGGTGGAAAGAACCCCAAGCAGACGCTCATTCAACATGGCATCGATATAATCTCCCACCTCGTTGCTTATCAAATCTTCGATTACGCTTGTGTCCTGACGGTTCTTAATCCCCAGAACCTTTCCCTTACGGCTGATAACAAGGACATTCGACAGGAGGATTTCACTCAGCACCTCACAGATATCATTGAAGACTACTTTGTGAGAATTATTGTTGTGAAGAAGCTTATTGATCTTTCTTGTCTTGTCCAATAATTGAACACTCATTATTTATCTCCTTTAAGACCTTCTGACATAATTGACTGATTTTTTTCTTTATTTGAGATAATATCACATATATTCGGAATTCACAACAAAAAAGAAAATACTCTTGAATTATTTCAAATAATATATCATTTTCAGAAACCTTATGGGGAAGATCCGACAGGCAGGATGGGAATATGATAAAATAGTAAACGGGAGCGATAGTAACGCTCCCGTCTGTAGGTATAAACACTATTTATTTATACAGTCACTGCTTCTTTCTGTCGGTCCATGACATGGCCGCATTCCTTGGAAGCGCAGACAAGCTTCCTTCCCTTTTCAACCATATATCCTCCACATTCCGGACATGGAACAGAAGAAGGTTTCTGCCAGCTCATGAATTCGCATTCCGGATAGCGGATGCAACCGTAATACTTGCGGCCCTTCTTGGTCTTTTTCAAGACAATCTCCGCACCGCAATCAGGACAGGAGACACCGGTTTTCTCAAAATAAGGTTTGGTGTTGCGGCATTCCGGGAAACCGGGGCAGGCCAGGAACTTCCCATGGGGGCCGTATTTGATCACCATATTCCTGCCGCATTCTTCGCAGATTTCGTCAGTAACCTCATCTTCGATCTTTACCTGAGCCAGCTCTTTCTCGGCTGCGTCAACCGCCTCCATCAGATCCGGATAGAAATTCTCCACGATGGTCTTCCACCGCACTTTCCCTTCCTCAACACCGTCGAGAAGGGATTCCATGTTAGCCGTAAAGTTTACATCCACAATGGATGGGAAACCGGAGAGCATCATTTCATTGACTGCTTCTCCAAGCTCAGTCATGTAAAGATTCTTTTTCTCCTTAACAATGTATCTTCTGCCAAGCAGGGTCGTAATGGTCGGCGCATAGGTACTGGGCCGGCCGATTCCGAGTTCTTCCAGTTCCCTTACCAGAGAGGCCTCTGTATAATGTGCAGGAGGCTGGGTAAAATGCTGCTCAGGCTTCAACTCTGCAAGACTTAAATGGGTTTCGTCCGTAATCTTTCGAATCAGAGGACTCAGTGTGGACTTCTCATTCTCATCATGATAGACACTTAAGAAACCTTCAAACTGAATCCGGGTTCCCACTGCATGGAAAACATACTGGCCGGCACCGATCTTAATGGTCTTGGTTTCATACATGACACAGGCCATCCTGCTGGCAACAAAACGTGTCCAGATCAGTCGGTAGAGTCTGTAGAGATCTCTGGACAGCTGGTCCTTAATCACTTCGGGAGACAGGCTGCTGTCCGTAGGACGTATGGCCTCATGGGCGTCCTGTATCCTTCCATTGCCCGAATTCCCGGAAACGGGAAGGCCGATGTATTTTTCTCCGTAATTGTCACGAATATAATCCCTGCACCGGGCATCCGCCTGTTCGGAAACCCTGGTGGAATCTGTTCTCAGATAAGTAATCAGACCCACATTACCCCGCCGCTTGAGATTAACACCCTCATAGAGCTCCTGAGCAAGGCGCATGGTCTTCTGCGTTGACATATTTAACTTTTTAGATGCTTCCTGCTGCAGGGTACTTGTGGTAAATGGCAGAGGCGGTTTTTTCTTTCTGGATCCTCTTCGAATATTCAGGATATGGAAGTCCTCTCCTCTCAGGTCATCAAGGATGACGTCCATCTCTTCCCGTGATCCGATGTGAATCTTTCCCTCAGCGTCACTGACCAGATGGGCCTCCAAAGTTTTCTTTTCCCCATCCGCATTCAGGTCCACATCCAGAGACCAGTACTCTTCCGGAATGAATTCATTGAT
>CADBME010000359.1 GCA_902795715.1 uncultured Lachnospiraceae bacterium
CCGAAAGATCATTATGGGCTAGCCTGCGCGCCTGAAAAAAAGTAAATAAGATTTTTACACAAAGAGAAAATGACCGGAGTCCGTTTGCTTTCCCTTCTATTCCTGAGGCGTTTTTTGAAAGCCCCATGTCCGGGAGGATGAAAGGCAGCGGACTTCAACTTTATAAAGGGGAGGGAATAATCATGTTTAGAGAAGAGACAAAAGAAATCAGGATCGGTGATCGGGTCATTGGGGGAAATCATCCTATTTTGATCCAGTCCATGACCAACACGAAGACGGATGATGTGGAAGCTACGGTTTCCCAGATCCTGGCTCTGGAAGCGGCAGGGTGTGAGATCATCCGCTGTACGGTGCCTGGTCAGGAGGCGGCCAGGGCCCTTCCCCGTATCCGGGAAAGAATTCACATCCCTTTAGTGGCTGATATTCATTTTGACTACAAGATGGCTATCGCGGCCATTGAAAACGGGGCGGATAAGATCCGGATCAACCCGGGCAATATCGGAAGCCGGGACAAGGTTCAGGCTGTTGTGGATAAAGCGGCCGAGTACCATGTTCCCATCCGGGTCGGGGTAAACAGCGGATCACTGGAAAAACCCCTTATTGAAAAGTACGGGAAGGTGACGGCAGAAGGACTGGTCGAGAGTGCCATGGACAAGGTGAAAATGATTGAGGATATGGGATATGACCAGCTGGTGGTCAGCATCAAGTCTTCCGATGTCCTCATGTGTGTCAGGGCTCATGAACTTCTGGCTCCCCTCTGTCCCTACCCACTTCATGTGGGTATCACCGAAGCCGGAACCATCTTTCGCGGCAATATCAAGTCCTCCATCGGACTGGGACTGATACTGAACCAGGGTATCGGCAATACCATCCGTGTATCCCTGACCGGGGATCCGGTCTACGAAATTGCTTCCGCAAAGCAGATCCTCAAGACCCTGAATCTGAGAAAGGGAGGGATCGAGGTGGTTTCCTGTCCGACCTGCGGAAGAACCAGCATCGACCTGATCGGTCTGGCCAACCAGGTGGAGAAGATGGCATCGGAATTTGACCATCTTGATCTCAAACTGGCGGTCATGGGCTGCGTGGTCAACGGACCGGGTGAAGCCAGGGAAGCAGACCTGGGAATCGCGGGAGGAGACGGAGTCGGCCTTCTAATCCGCAAGGGAAAGATCATAAAAAAAGTTCCCGAGCAGGACCTGCTGGCCACTCTGAGGGAGGAATTGTCCCACTGGGAAGAGGGGGACAGGGAATAAAGGAAAGTATGGTGTGATTGGAGTCGGCAGGACCGGCTTTTCCACTCAGGGAGTGGATGATGGCCGGAATGCCATGATTATGTAAGGGGAGGAAAAATGGCTATTCATTTGATAACCGGCGGCAGCGGGCAGGGAAAAACAGAATACCTGGTCGATCAGGCTATCCGGGAGTCTATAGAAAATAAAGACCGTTCTTACTATGTGATTGTTCCGGAACAGTTCAGCCTGGAAATGCAGAAAAAGATGATAGCCTGTCATCCCAGGCATGGTTTTATCAATATTGATGTCCTCAGCTTTCACCGTCTGGCATGGAGAATATTCGAGGAGGCCGGTTTTCAGCCGCCGGATATTCTGGAAGACCTGGGAGTTTCCATGATGCTGCGTAAAATTCTTTCCCAAAAACAGGATGACCTTCTCTTTTTTAAGAAAAGCGCATCAAAACCCGGTTTTGTGGATGAGGTCCGGTCAGCCCTGATGGAGTTGAGCTGCTTTGGCATAGAATGGCAGGATCTTGAAAAGGCTGCCGGGATGGTGGAAAGCCGGGGGAGCCTTGCCCTCAAATGCCGTGATCTCAGCAAACTCTACCGGTATTTTAATGAGGAGACCGAGGGACGTTACATGGTCTCCGAACAGATTCTGACTGTGGCAGGAGAGTGGCTTGCCCGATCCTCCCTGGTCCGGGATGCTGTTTTTTATTTTGACGGATTCACCGGCTTTACTCCGGTTCAGGAGGATTTTCTAAGGCAGCTTGCCCTTCAGGCTTCTAAGATTACGGTTACGGTTACCACGCCGGAAAAGCTGCCTTCCCATGAGGAGAATCTTTTTTCTCTGAGCAGCCGGACCATAAGAAGTCTGATGGAGATCAGCAGGCAGACCGGAGTTCCCTGGGGGGACAGTGTCCACCTGGACCATCCCATCCCCCCTCGTTTTGTCAATGCTCCGGACATCGCTGTCATCGAGCGCAGCCTCTACCAGCCGGCCAGAGCCGGGACGGCTTCCCTTGCATCGGAGACTGACGGAGCAAACATCCATATGGTCTCCTGCCGTAATCCCGGAGCCGAAGCAGAATTTGTTCTCCACAAGATTGAAGAGCTGGTTAGAAAAGAAGGCTATCGCTACCGGGACTGTGCTGTCCTGGCTGCGGATGTGAATGTCTATATGCAGGAGTTTTCCAGGCAGGCCGGAATCCTGGGAATCCCTTTATTTGAAGATGTGAAAAGAAGACTGTCCTACCATTCCGGTATGGAAGGGATTCGAGCGCTTTTTCATCTGGCTGAATCCGATTACAGCTATGAATCGGTATTTCGTTATTTAAAATCCGGTATGTCTGCCTTCACGGATCTGGAAACGGACTTTCTGGAAAACTATGTTCTTTTATCCGGGGTCCGGGGATACTCATCCTGGAAAAAACCTTTCCGCAGAAGACTGTCCTCCTATTCCGAGACTGACAGGAAAAAACTCGAAGAGCTCCGGGTCCGTCTTCTGGATGAAACGGAGGAATTCTGCAGGTCACTTATAAGAAAAGACCTGACA
>CADBME010000360.1 GCA_902795715.1 uncultured Lachnospiraceae bacterium
GAAGCTTCACAGACTGGAAGCGAAGAAGACATCGAAAACAGTAAAAGCAACTAATATACCAGTATCGAAAGCCTACAAATCTACAACTGGCATGTCTGAAACTTATTCGTAGCAACTCATAAGATGTCTAAGTATTTGCATCGAGACAAAAATTCATGATTTTGATTGTTCTTCGGAAATCAACTATAAAAAAGAACAAGATAACTTAACTTTTATACAAGAATTACCGGCAATAATTCACATTTAATATTAATAAGTTTTGGCAAAAGGGAAGATGTCTCATCCTCCTTTTTGCCTGATATGCCATTGTCTAGAAAAAAGGGGTTCGTGAACAAAAACTAAAAGGGGCTTTGCAAACCGCCCCTTTTGATATACACGAGAATGATTTCTTCTAAAAAACGCTTCCGAAAACAAAGAGTTCATTCATTATGGAATTATTAATACTCTCGGGACAAGAATTCCTTCTTTCACGACATAGCCCTTTCTACCAAAAATCATTCCACAACAGCAATGGCCACTTTTGCATATTCTGAATCCATCTTGTGCAATTCGTCTCTAACTCTTTGTCTTAGTTCTACCGCTGGTTTTACACAATAATCATTAAACTCTGATTGCTCTACTTTTAAATCAGGAAAAATCAGTTTAAGAAATGCCGATGCCAATCTTGTGATCGCCTTTCTATCACGCATGTCATTACAATTAAGAAGTTGAATATTCATGTTCACATAGTCCGTATACTGCGGCTCAGACCTCAGATTATGCAGAATTTCCGAGAAGAAATCTCCTTTAAACCCAAGGGTTACAGAGGGTGTATCCTTTGACACCCTAGGCATATACCAACCAGGAATGATGCCATGCAGCCTGTCCACAAATGCTGTTTCTTGGAGAAAATTCGGTATCTCCGAAAAAAGTCCTTCCCCAAGGTGTACGGGAATATGATTTTCATCCAACGTAATATTGGCTAGCATGACAAATCCGGACTCTGCGACAGCCTCTGTATTTCCCCTACTGAACTTGCCGCTTTCCAGATAGACTTTCAGACCTGCGATCAGTTCACCCTTGGCATCGCCCTGAATGCTCTGTGCTTCATCAAGAACCACCGCATCATAGCGAGTCACGATACCTGGCGTATTGGTTGCGTTATTATGGAACATGACGGCAGGTGATATTTTACCACCGCCGACAACACGGGCATATCGGGATACATTACCATATACGAAGGATTTGCCGGTTCCCTTCGGTGCGAGTTCGATGAGATTCACCCGGGATTCCACAAGCGGAAGCAGTCTTGTTAGCAATACCGTTTTCAGTTCCTTTTCATAAATTGCCGGATTAAAACCCATGCTGGAAACAATAAGATCTATCCATTCATCGGTTGTAAAATTCTCCCGGCAGGACTTGTAATACTCCAGATCGACATCGCCCACTTGAAAAGGCTTAAAGCTGCGCATCCATACTTTTCCTTTTTCTCCTTTGCCCTCAGGAGGGGAATACATCAGGTCAGCAACACCCCAGACACCGCTGGTCAACAGCAGTTTATTGGCATCCACAATTTCCTGTGATATTCCGGCATCGCTCATATCTAGGAACGGAATTTTTAACGTTCTCGTGCCGTTTTTCAGATTGACCGCAACGCTGTAGTCATCAAGTAGCCGTACTGTTTCCATGTTGAGAAGCTTATTTTTCACTTCCTCTTTGAAGCCTTTTTGAGGCAGATATTTATTCACGAAGGCAGATATCTTCTCTCGGGAATCCTCGGTCAATTCCCCATCTTCCAGAAAATTGTATAAAATCCATTCCCCAACATATGTAGGGATTGCTCTTGCGGAGAAGCCAGCACTGTTGATAAAGTTTTTGTTTATCACTACCTCTCCGAAAAAGTCATATGCTTTCTGTTCGAAATTCTCCATGGATCCTCCTTATAGCAAATCTGACAGATCAGTTCCACCGCCCTGTGCAGACTTAATTGACATCCCAAGTACAATCTGATTGCTATGCTTTCTTCCATTAGCAGTATAATTAACTGTCACAAACAGTTTTTCATTATTCTCCTTGACCATGGCTTTAGTAATACGGGAATCTGGTAATTCAATCGTCCCTGTCTCGAGGCCATCTATAACCGCCGGATCAGCCTTACCGTACTTTACATTCCCGTTCTGGATAACAAGCTCTACGTTTTCTATTGGAAATTCATTATAATTCTTCACCAGGAATGTAAGCTTCAGCTTTACAGCGTATCGTAGATTATCGTTTAAAAGAACAACCTCCGGATCCTTACACATATCAGCATCATACGAGAATCTCACAAAGGGAACAATTGCCTCTTCAGGTGTAATGCCGCCGTGAACATAGCCATTAAGATCATTTTTAATGAAACGATTATATCCCTTAGCAATGAAAAAGCTGGCTGAAGTCCCATATCTTTCCTTGTCAAGAGCATAGCATAGGCCGCCAATCGCCATCTTTGTCTTATAATAATCTTCGTCTTTGACCTCAATAAACCGATAGTCAAATTCCTGTGCTTTGTCTTTGTAATACTTCGGGTCAATTCCGTTCGGCTGTTCTGGTAGAATACGAGTGCTTCCGTGGTCTGCGATGAAGAATACGCTGGTATCCTTTTCTCTGCCAAATCGCTTCAGTATAGCTACAATTTCAGATACCAAGGCATCCAATTCCTTTTGGATGCGGAATTCAATTCTCTGGGCACTGGCATTCTGATCCTCATGGAGCATTGAGTCCAGCCTTAGAAAGTTGAGGAAGTAAACTTTCTTGTTCAAATCGTGCAAATCGTGCAAGGCACCTATATTGGGAAGATATTGCATTTCTACACCAAGGTTCTGTGCCCAATTATCTATAATCTTAGTGTAACTGTCCCCATTATCGTTATATGCTTCCGCTGTAAAGAAAGCCCGTTTGGAAATGACTGTTTCCGTTGGAATCATAGAAAGAACAGGAGACTGTGCTTTCACAACGAAACGCTCCCTATTCATGCAAGAAATAAGATAATCCAGGAACTTATAATTGAAGTTGTCGAGGACGACAAAAAGTGTGTGCCTGTTTTCCAACAGTTCATTTTTGACACCCGGAAGCACCTTGTACATAATTCCGGAATAGTTATTCACTAAAGCATCATAATTCTCAAAGATGTAGTCGCCAAAAAGACCTGCATATTCATCAGCATCCTGATCGTGCTTTCCGCTATACTCAAGCCAGAATCTATACGGCAGATAATTCTCAATTGCCCATGTCATCCAGTCATCAATACTAAACTCATCCTCCGGACGTTTTAATTCAACCGGTGGATTAATGTTTTCCAATTCAAGTTTGATTTCTGGGTGTTTATCAAAAAGAGGCGTGAATTTTACCATAAGCCTGTCAGTATAATCCTTAATCTGCAGCCTCTGTCTCTCTATGATGTTCAGCACACAATCCAGTTCAAACTGATAGCAACCAGACACCCATCCGATTAGCATTTCAGGGGAAATA
>CADBME010000361.1 GCA_902795715.1 uncultured Lachnospiraceae bacterium
CAGGAGGCCGAGCTGATCAGCCGTCTCTGTGAGGGGGACGACAGGGCCAGGGACCTTTTGGTGGAGGGCTATCTGCCCATGGCGGTGGAGATTGCCGGAGCCTATCGCGGCAAGGGTCTCCTTCATGCCGACCTCATCCAGGAGTGTAATCTGGGACTCCTTCTGGCTGTCAGTGAGTATGGACAGGACTCCCTGGATTACGAGCCGGAAGACCGGGAGATGACGGATCCCTCCAGATTTCGGGATTATCTGGAGGAGGCTATCTGCAATCATGTGGAAGAGCAGCTTCTGGAGTATACCCATTCCATGAAGTCGGCAAGGAAGATGGTCCGTCAGATGAACAAGCTGAATGACACGGCCATGGCCTATGCCAGAGACCATGACAGGGAAGCCAGCCCCGAAGAGCTGGCAGAGCGTATGGGACTTGAAGTAGATGAAGTCCGACGTTTGATGAAGTCTTCCCTGGATGCCATTCACGTCCTGGAGACAGGGAGATTTGATTCCTGAGTAGGGGCGGAGACAGGAACTGACAGATAAGGGAGAAATGGAGGATGCCGGGATGCGCTATGATGAGAATCTTACAGAGGAGATCCGGGAACGGAATGATATTGTGGATGTGATTTCCTCCTATGTAAGTCTGAAAAAAAAGGGTGCCGACTATTTCGGCCTGTGTCCTTTTCATAATGAGAGAACACCTTCATTTTCCGTGAGTCGGAATAAGCAGATGTTTTACTGCTTTGGCTGCCATAAAGGGGGAAATGTCTACACCTTCCTCATGGAGTATAACCGGATGTCTTTCTTTGAGGCCATGGAAGAGCTGGCCGACCGGGTCGGAATCGAGATTCCGGAACAGGAGATGAGCCCGGAGGAGCGCAGGGCTGAGGATAGCCGGATCCGGCTCAAGGAGATGAACCGGCATGCCGCCGTCTATTTTCATTATCTTCTGAAGAACCGGCGGGGGGCACAGGCCCTGGACTATCTGAAGAAGCGGGGGCTGACTGACGAGACCATCAATAAGTTCGGCCTTGGCTATGCAGACATACGGCGGGATGATCTCTATCACTATCTCAAGGAGAAGGGATTTTCCGATGAGGAGATGAAGGACTCCTCCCTGGTGACCATCGATACGGTAAGGGGAAGCTATGACCGTTTTTTTAACAGGGTCATGTTCCCCATCATGGATGTCAACCGGAGAGTGATTGGTTTCGGCGGTCGTGTTATGGGGGACGGGGAACCCAAATATCTCAATTCCCGGGAGACCATATTATTTGATAAGGGGAGGAATCTCTACGGGCTCCAGTACGCCAGGCAGTCCCGGGAGAAGGCCCTGATTCTGTGCGAGGGTTACATGGATGTAATTTCCCTCCATCAGGCAGGATTTACCAATGCGGTCGCCCCTCTGGGGACGGCCTTTACCACAGGACAGGCTATGCTGCTCAAGCGGTATACAAAAGAAGTGATCCTGTCCTTTGACAGTGACGGTGCCGGAGTGAATGCAGCCCTGCGTGCTCTTCCCATGCTGAGGGAGGCCGGATTGTCAGCCAGGGTTCTTTCCATGAAACCCTGCAAGGATCCGGATGAACTGATCAAGGAATACGGACCGGAAGAGTACCGGAAACGGATCGACACAGCCCGGGCCGGAAGAATGTTTGAGATGGAGGCCCTGGAAAGCCAGTATGACCAGAAAGACCCTGAGGGCAGGACCCGTTTTCTCCGGGCTGTCGCCCGTAAGATTGCTGAGATCGATGAGGCGGTGGAGAGAAGTGTCTATCTGGATGCAGCGGCCAACCGATTTATGGTCCGAAAGTCCGATCTCTCTGAACTGGTGGACAAGATGGGCCGGGCTCTGGATCAGGATCGGGCAAATAAGCAGTACAAGAGGCCGCCTGAGACGGAACAGCGCCGGGAGAAGCGAAAAGAAGACCAGAAGAATCAGCCCCAGAAACTTCTCCTCACCTATCTTGTTGAGAAGCCGGAGATCTACCCGGGTATCCGCACAGTGGTGGGACCGGAGGACTTTCTTCAGCCCCTCTATCACTCAGCGGCTGTGATGATTTTTGAACAGCTTGACCGGGGTGAGGACCTGAATCCGGCCAGAATCGTCAGCTGTTTTCAGGAGGCCCAGGATCAGGAAGCTGTGGCAGAGCTTTTCCATACCCATCTGAAGTATGAGCCCCTTCCGGAAAACAGGGACAAGGCTCTGACGGAAATCGTTAAGAAAATAAAACTGATGAGCATAGACGACCAGATGGCTCATACGACGGACATCGTCCAGGCCCAGGAACTGATGGCTAAGAAAAGCAGAGTCCAGAGGATGAAGCTGAAGATTTGGGGAGAGTGAAGGGAATGGAACTATCGCGTAGATTGCGCACCGTTGCAGAAGCTGTAAGTCCCGGGAACCGGGTTGCCGATATAGGAACCGACCACGGCTATGTGCCCATCTGGCTTATAGAAGAAGGCCGCATCCCTGAGGCCATCGCCTCGGATGTCAGGGAAGGACCCCTTGCAAGGGCAGAAACTCACATCCGCCAAAAACATTTGGAGAAGCGGATCAGGACAAGGCTGGGAAGTGGCCTTGACAATATTGCCCCGGAAGAAGTCGATACGGTGATTATGGCCGGGATGGGAGGCAGTCTGATCTGCCGTCTCCTGGAAGAAAGAAGCATTTTTTTCCAGGAAAAAAAAGAGCTGGTTCTCCAGCCTCAGTCGGAATGGTTCAAGGTCCGTCACATCCTCCACGATCATGGTTACAGGATTGACAGGGAATGGATGCTCTGCGAAGACGGGCATTACTACGTAATCATACGTGGCCAGCCCGGTCAGGAAGCCTATGAGAGTGAATGGGATTATCTTTGCGGAAAATATCTTCTGGACCGCAGGGATCCTGTTTTAGTGGAATATCTTACTCTAACCTGTGATAAAAAAGAAAAAATAATCAGGACGATCCTGGAAAAGGATTCCGGTCGCCAGGCCGGGGAGGGAAGACTGTCTGTCCTCAGACAGGAAGTGGATTGGATCGGAAAGTATTTGCGGAAAGAAACTGGTAATGGAAGCAGGAGAACTCCGTCTGACAAAGGATGATATGGTGAAAACCAGTCGGCTTTGATAAGCTTTATCGATATTCAGAGCCGGACGATAAGCCGGGTTCTGTCGTGAATGATCATCTGTCTCCTTCTGCCGTTGCCGGCAGACTCCAGCGACCCACCTGAAAACGATCCGGGCCGGATCATGGTTTTCTGTTCGGTCTTGCTTCGGGTGAGGTTTACATGGCATCTCCTGTTACCAGGAAATCGGTGAGCTCTTACCTCGCCTTTCCACCCTTACCACGCGAAAATGCGGGCGGTATATTTCTGTTGCACTATCTTTGGAGTCGCCTCCACCGGACGTTATCCGGCACCCTGCCCTGTGAAGCCCGGACTTTCCTCTCCTCCGGCCTTTCGGCCTTTGAAGGAGCGATCATTTATCCGACTCTGAATACCAGTAGAAACTATATCTTATCAAAAGAGCCGGTTGACGTCAAGGGATGTTGAACTTTGATGGCATGATGTGGTATTATGATATCAGGGTCAAAAGGTCAATTTTCGCGATATGCTTGCATAATCGTGAATAGATAAAAAATATTTCAATGATTATTTGGAATACGCTTCACTTTATTCTGAAGCCCATAAAGATTGAGAGGACGCAGACATGGAAAATAACATCAGTATTCTGGTCGTTGATGACGATAAAGAAATAGCGGATCTCGTGGAGATTTATCTCGTCAACGATGGTTATTCAGTATTAAAAGCATCCGATGGCGAGGAATGTATTAAAATGTTTCATGAACATCCGGAGATTCGCATGATTATCCTGGATATCATGATGCCCGGCGTTGACGGCCTTGAAGTGTGCCGCCAGATCCGCAAGACCAGCAATGTCCCCATCCTCATGCTTTCGGCCAAGGCAGAAGACATGGATAAGATCGTGGGATTCGGGACAGGAGCTGACGACTACCTGACCAAGCCCTTCCATCCCCTGGAACTTCTGGCCAGAGTCAAGTCCCAGATGAAACGGTATACGACCTTGCAGCCGGGCCAGGAAACAGAAAAGGAATCCAAAGAAGAGATCGTGATCCAGGACCTTGTAATAAACCGGACAGCTCATACCGTAAAGAAAGGGAACAAGGACATCGCCCTGACACCCATCGAGTTTGGCATCCTCTATCTGCTGGCATCAAACAAAGATCGTGTATTCAGCACGGATGAGATTTTTGAAAGGGTGTGGAATGAAAAGGTGTACGAAGTCAACAACACGGTAATGGTCCATATCCGAAGACTCCGGGAAAAAATTGAAGACAATTCAAGAAGCCCCAAGATCCTGAAGACAGTTTGGGGAGTAGGATACAAAATCGAAGGATAGAACATTAGAAAAGAGGAAACAGGACTTGAATAAATACAGAGATTTCGATAATTACTTGAAAGAACATCCTACAGATCAAGGATATTTTGGGAAATACGGCGGCAACTATCTGGATGATCCGGAGCTGATTAAGGCTTTTAATG
>CADBME010000362.1 GCA_902795715.1 uncultured Lachnospiraceae bacterium
CCCAGCCGGACTTGAACCGGCGACCTACGCATTACGAATGCGTCGCTCTACCAACTGAGCCATGGAAGCCTGTCAGAAAACTGACTTATGTATTCTACAACAATTCGAAAAAAAAATCAATAGCGAAAATACTGTGGTAATCATAAGCCGCAAAGAAGAATAGCCCATCTTTAGCTGGCTCCGGCAAGCCGGAGCACAAGAGAATGATCCTCATTGAAAAAGGCATGTAGATTTGTTATAATTAATTATTGAGTCCCGTTATTGTTTGAATGGCCTGAAGAGGCAGAATTAGATCTGAAATGAAATTTGTTTCCATATATCGGGAAAGGAGCATGGACTGATATGACGATTGATGATTTGAAAGCTTTTGGTGCTAATGTTGATGAAGGACTGGGAAGATGCATGGGGAGAGAAGATTTTTATCTTAGGCTGGTTGCAATGGTCAGGGAAGATCCTAAGTTTGATGAGCTGAAAGCCGCAATGGAGGATCATAATCTGGATGCAGCTTTTGAGGCTGCCCATGGACTGAAAGGTGCTTTGGGCAATGTCTCTCTAACACCGCTCTATAAGCCGGTCAGTGAGCTCTCGGATTTGTTGAAAAAGGGAGTCGACATGGACTATTCGGATTTGCTTACCACAATATTTGAGACCAGAGCCAGGTTTATGGAACTGTAACAAAAGCATTGACAAAGAAAAAGGCGAATAGTATATTTGAGTTTGACGGTTTTATTGAGTTATTAAATGAATGCCCCATATGAGGAGGATGTTTAATGTTAGATAAGCTTAGAGAGATTGTAGCTGAGCAGCTAAGCGTTGACGAAGACGAGATTAATATGGAGACATCTTTCCGTGATGATCTTGGTGCAGATTCTCTGGATCTTTATGAGCTTGCGGAAATGCTGAAGGATGAGTACGATGTAGAGATTCCTGAGGAAGAGGTTGGCAATCTCCTGACAGTGGGAGATGTAATCCGTTTTCTTGAAAAACATGGGATTGAATAATTATTTGAGTACTTGTTTAATAGATGAGGGACAGCTTTAACGTGATTCGAGATTCTTTCAGGAAGGAGAGATCGAATGGCAACAGACATTGGTATTGATCTGGGTACAGCGAGTATCCTGGTATATGTAAAAGGAAAGGGTGTTGTGCTGAAAGAGCCTTCTGTAGTGGCTTTTGATGTGGATACCCGAAAGATAAAGGCAATCGGGGAAGAGGCAAGACTGATGATTGGCCGTACCCCGGGCAATATTGTAGCAGTTCGTCCTCTCAGGCAGGGTGTTATCAGTGATTATTCCGTTACTGAAAAAATGTTAAAGTATTTTGTTCATAAGTCTGTCGGAAAGAGTTTGTTTGGCAGAAAACCCAGGATATCGGTATGTGTGCCGAGTGGTGTGACGGAAGTTGAGAAGAAAGCTGTTGAGGATGCCACCTACGCTGCAGGGGCAAGGGATGTTAAAATCATTGAGGAACCGGTAGCTGCTGCTATCGGTGCCGGTATTGATATTGCAAGACCATGTGGCAACATGATTGTTGATATAGGCGGTGGCACTTCAGATATCGCAGTTATATCTCTGGGCGGCACGGTTGTCAGCACTTCCATTAAGGTTGCAGGTGATGACTTTGACGAGGCCATTGTCCGCTATATGCGTAAGAAGCACAATCTTCTTATTGGTGACCGGACAGCGGAAGATATCAAGATTCAGGTTGGAAGCGCTTATCCCAGAGCAGAGGAGGCCTCCATCGAAGTCCGCGGCAGGAACCTGGTGACAGGACTTCCTAAGACAGTGACTGTTACATCGGAGGAAACCCGGGAAGCCCTCAGAGAAGCAACGGCCCAGATTGTGGAAGCGGTTCACAGTGTTCTGGAGAGAACGCCGCCGGAGTTGGCAGCGGATATTTCCGACCGTGGTATTGTTCTGACCGGAGGCGGCAGCATGCTTCAGGGACTGGAACAGCTGATCGAGGAGAAGACAGGGATCACCACGATGACAGCAGATGATCCCCTCACTGCAGTGGCTATAGGAACCGGTCAGTTTATTGAATATATCGGAAGGTAAAAAAGATAGCAGAAAAAAGTTAGCATATTAGTCTGCCGACCGAAAAGGTCTGAAGACGATTAGAAGGTGTGTATGGTTCATTTGGAGGGATATGTCAGCCATATCCGTTATCATAATGAAGAAAATGGATATACAGTACTTGAGATAGAAACGACCCACGGGGATGAAATCCTCGTGGGGAATTTTCGTTTTAGCATCGATGCGGGAGAATATCTAAGTGTGGAGGCTGATTTTACTGATCATCCGGTTCATGGTCCCCAGTATACAATCCGGTCCTATGAGGTCCGGGGACCCCAGGGACGGGTGGCCATGGAGAGATATCTGGCTTCCGGTGCCATCAAGGGAATCGGTGCCGCTCTGGCAAAAAGGATCATGAAGAAATTCAAGGAGAATACCTTTGAGATTATGGAAAGTGAACCGGAGCGTCTGGCGGAAGTAAAAGGTATTTCCTTGAAAAAAGCCATGGATATTGCCGTTCAGTTTCAGGAGAAACAGGAAATGCGAATGGCTATGATGTTTCTGGCTGATTATGGAGTCTCCAATCATTTTGCAGTAAAAATCTATGAAGAATATGGCGAAAACATGTATGAAGTTCTCAAAACAAACCCATACAAGCTCGCTGAGGATATTCATGGCATAGGCTTCAAGGTTGCGGACTCCATAGCCGCTAAGGCGGGGATAGCCCAGGATTCTTCTTTCCGCATCTGTTCCGGCATTCTTTATACTCTACAGATGGCATCCGGGGCAGGACATGTCTATCTGCCCAGGGATTTGCTGTGCCGGGAGGCCGGTCGTCTCATGGGGGTGGATCCTTCCTTTGTGGAAGACCATCTGATCGAACTGATTATTGACAAGAAGATTATGATTCGGGAGATTGATTCAGACCAGCAGGTATATCTCAGCGTCTTCTATTTTCTGGAAAGAAATGTGGCCGGTATGCTGCATGATTGCAATGTGTCATTTCCCCTTGATGAGACGGAGTGGTCTGAAAAGATGAAATGGCTTCAGGAAGGGGCTGACATCGAGATTGATGCTACCCAGGAAGCTGCCGTTCGAAAATCCCTGGAAAAAGGAGTGGTCATTGTCACAGGCGGCCCGGGTACGGGCAAGACTACGACTATCAATCTCATGATTCGCGTATTTCTGCAGGATGACCTGAAGATCCTTCTGGCGGCACCGACCGGGAGAGCGGCGAAGAGAATGACAGAAGCTACAGGACAGGAAGCCAAAACCATACATCGCCTGCTGGAAATCAGCGGAGGACTGGAAGACGAGGGGCGAATGCATTTTGAGAGGGATGAGTCCAACCCTCTTGAAGCGGACGTAATCATTGTCGATGAGATGTCCATGGTCGATATCACTCTCATAAACGCATTGCTCAAGGCCGTGGTAGCCGGAACCAGGTTGATTCTGGTAGGAGATGAGAATCAGCTGCCCAGTGTAGGACCCGGCCAGGTCCTCCGGGATCTGATCCGGTCGCAAATGTTTGAAGTGGTCCATCTGACTCATATATACAGGCAGGCCCAGACAAGCCACATTATATTGAATGCCCACAAAATCAACCAGGGACAGCAGATATCTTTGGGAAACAATAATCGGGATTTCTTCTTTTTTGAGAAGAATGATATCCGATCTGTCCTGGGAGGACTTATCTATCTGGTTCAGACCAGGTTGCCGGAATATGCCGGGATCCGGCCCTTTGACATTCAGGTGCTCGCACCTATGAGGAAGGGAGAAATAGGAGTCACACACTTAAATGAAGTTTTACAGTATTATCTGAACCCGGCGTCACCGGATAAAAAAGAAAGAGAAACCCCCAACGCCCTTTTCCGCGAAGGGGATAAGGTGATGCAGATTCGTAATAACTATCAGCTGGAATGGAAGATCCGCAATAAAAAAGGGCGGGTAGTAGAAGAGGGACTGGGTATTTTTAATGGTGACCTGGGCCTGATTCGGGAGATCAACACCTTTACAGAGAAGATGACGGTAATC
>CADBME010000363.1 GCA_902795715.1 uncultured Lachnospiraceae bacterium
AGGAGAACCAGATACTGACCTTTCCCGTAGCGGCAGACAGCATCACTGTGACGGACCGACTGGCATATGGAGTCTCTGAGCCTGGTAGACAGGCTGTCAAGCTGGGGACCTGATTTCATGATATTTCCTTTGGAATCCACCACAGTACACAGCATCAGGAAAACAGATTGGCCGCCACGCTCCATCATACGGCGCACCATCTGGTAGACTCCCTGAAAAACAGGATAGGAACAAAGGAATCCTCTTCCCGGAGGCCGGTCGTATTCCTGCTCCAGCTGTTTTTGGATATCATCCAGCAATGCATACTGATGGTCCATCTGGGCACCCAGCTGGTTCAGAAGCTTAAGCATCTTCTGGGAAGGCCGGATACCTTCACTTCGGAAATAGAGATCAAGGGTGTCATCATAAAACCTGGCTGCATCATTATATCTTCCTGTTGCCACCATGGCTTCCATAGTAACAACCTCCCAGTCAGCCAGGGGCTGAAGTTTTGCCGCATACCGGCCCAGGTTTTCCATCTCCAGGTAATCATAAGACTCCCGAAGAAGGTGAACCGCCGCCTCCACGCAATGGCAGAAGAGGTTCCTGTATCTTCTTGCTTCCTGGGCTACCCAAAGCATACCGATCTGGTTGGCAAGAAACTCCCCCTTATAGAGATAGCAGGCCTTCAGATACAGTTCCTTTTTCCTGGCCGGATCGGTTTCCGCATCCGCAAGTGCCGCTGTCTCTTCCATCATGGAAGCATCTTCTTCAACCTCAATTTCCGGTGTCCACCGAAGTATCCCCTTGTTCAGTCTCATATAGTCCACATCCGGCAGAGGGGAAGCTTTCAGCTTTTTCTTTGCATTGTAGATGACACTTCGGGTTGCATGATGGACATCCTCCAGATCCCGGTCTCCAAAAATGATTTCTTCCACATGATCCCGGCTGATTCCGTCTTTGGCGTGATGAAGGACGAGCTGCATCAGATATGTAAATTGTGATTCACTGGTTCTTCCTTCATTGGTGATGATCTTCCCCTGATAACGCATGGCAAAGGTTCCGAACATCTGAACCTGTAGTACTTCTTTGCTCATGTATTTACCCCAGTCTTTTCACCATATTTTCATAATGCGTGCAATGTAAGAGTGCTGTATCTTTGCTTATTCTTCCTTCCCGGTAAAGCTTGAGCAGGCTTCCGTCCGTCGTGCACATGCCGTCAGCCGCACCGGACTGCATAGTGGAATCCAGCTGATGGAGTTTGTCCTCCCGGATCATATTGGAAATAGCCACGGTGGACTTCATAATCTCAAATACAGGAATCTGTCCTCCATTCACATCAGGAACCAGCTGCTGACAGACAACTCCCTTGAGAATCTGGGCAAGCTGTATCTTGACCTGCTGCTGCTGATTAGCAGGAAATACATCAAGAATTCTGTTTATGGTATTGGCCGCACTGCTGGTATGCAGTGTGGAAAAGAGAAGAACTCCGGTCTCAGCTGCTGTAAGAGCTGCTGAAATGGTGTCATAATCTCTCATCTCACCAAGGAGGATAACATCGGGGCTCTCCCGCAGGGCCGATCGAAGGGCTTCCAGGTAACCGGGAGTATCAATAGAGATTTCTCTCTGGGTTACAATAGATTTTTCATGGCGATGGATATACTCGATCGGATCTTCCATGGTAATAATGTGGCAATCCCGGCTTCGATTGATCCGGTCGATCATACAGGCCAGGGTGGTGGACTTTCCGGTACCTGCTGCTCCGGTAATAAGAACCAGACCTTTTTTATTTTCAGCCAGGGAAAGTACACTCTCCGGTATTCCCAGAGCTGACGGATCCGGCAGACCGAAATGAATCACACGGATTACTGCTGCCAGAGATCCACGCTGACGGAAAATATTGACCCGGAACCTGCCAAGGGAAAAGATAGAGAAGGAAAAGTCGTCATCCACTCCCTGATTTAAAAGGGTCTTCTCTCTCTTGGCCACCACATAGATTTCCTCTACAAGTTCCCGAATGGCATCCGGTTTCAGCATATCGCCCGGTAATCTCTCCTGATGTCCATTCACCTTCAGCACAACCGGAAGGCCGGCTATGATAAAGATATCCGCCGCATCCATGGAAACGGCCTGTCTAAGGATTTCCTCAATTTTCATATTCTTCCTCCCTGCCAACTCCTGGTTTCTATCGCTGTCATCCGATTTCTCTTACATTCAAATAATATCCGACAGATAACCTGTTTGCCTTACCATCCTAGTCCATCCCAGATGTTGACATCCTTATCTTCCTCCCAGGAGTGAACCATCTTCCAGGACAGGATCTTCATCCCGCCCCCTTCATTCTTTACTCTCACGGTAAGGGAAGCATCCCCATCTTCGATAGTTTTCTCATAAACATTATACTCTTGTGTCCCAAAGGGGGCAAGAGCACTTGTATTCCCGCTTTTTATAGCTGCATCCAGGTCCCTCAGGAATTCCTGACCCTGTCTTTCCAGCCGGTAGCGGGTTTCCACTGTCTGACCATAACGATCGGCCAGCCTTCTGTCCGCCTCGGCTGTGGTAAAGGTCAAAATAGCCAGCGTTGTCAGGCAGATACTGATGACTGTGAGCAGGAGGGCCAGGGGGCCCAGCTTGATGGGTACCTCTTTCATTTCCATCCCTCCTTACCATAGGAAGAGGTCGTCACCGTATAAATAACCTTCTTCCCTTTTTTGGCCTGTATAGTTCCCTGGAGGAGGATTCTGTCCCCTCCGGCAGGATTTCCGCTTTCCGAAGGATCCGGTTCCCAGGCAATTTCTACCTTTAAGCTGCCTTTGGGATCCGGAGTCATATCAGCAGCATAGGCTGCTGTGATCCGTCCCTTTTTATCTCCCATCTCCTCTATGGATGCATTGTCTTTTTCATTCAGAAGGTCCAGTAATTCTTTACTGTCCCCTGCCGCCGCGAATGCTTCCGCCGTATTCTGGCATAGGCAGATGGCGCTGGTTTTTTCTCTGGCCTCCACACTCTTTTTACGGGCCATTCCGAAAATCCGGGTAAGAACCAGTATGATTCCGATAAAAACGACAATCAAAAGAAGGGTTTCAATATAAAATGCTGTATTATGTCCTTTTTGTTTCATGGTTGACCGCCCCCTTCACTTCGGAAATGCAGAAGGCATGCCCCCTCATCTGTTGTAACCTGATACAGGCCGTCTTTTTTCTCCTCGATACGAAAAACAGATGTGTCCCCGATCAACTGGGCCTTTTTTAGATTCAGCTCCCTTTTCTCCGGACCATAGTATTCCCAGATAGCCTGGTCCCGACAGAAAATACGGAGGGCATATCCGCCTTCATCACGGATCATAAGGATTTGACCCTGGTCCGTATCCTGGACAACCACAGCTGACTGTCTATCATTGGCAGCTGCCACGGCCGACAGGTAGGAAAGGGTTGATCTTGTTTCATTATTCCTGTTCTGACTCTCCACGGTATTTCTATAGGTTGAAGCTCCGAAGACCACCAGCAGAAGGAATCCGACCAGGAATAAAGCCGCTATACCGATTGTAAATACCCCAATAGAGGGTGCTTGTGAACGCTTCATTCTCTATCTCCTCTTACAAGAGTTTTCTCTCTTACTTCTTACTGGAATACCTATTTCTTCTTCACGGTGACCTGAACAGTCGGAGGCATGTTGGAAGCAAAGGCATTGTAGGTAATATAGTAATTCTTCCGGTTGACCTGAAGTCCGTAATTCTCTTCCAGGTACTTAAGATCCGGAGGATATACCCCTTCCACCACATAGCACTGTCTTGCGCTTCTCTCAACAGCGTAACGGATTGCCTGAGCACTTTCTTCCGTCAAGCCATCATCCGGAAGAAGAGCCGCTATGGCTGCAATCACCAGAAAAACAGCCAGAATCAGAAAGACTTTCAGTAATCCGGTAGATTCTTTATCGGAATACATGCAATCCCTCCTTTTCTTATCCTACGGAATTCATCATTCCGATCAGGGGCAGCATGACACTCAGAAGAGATAATCCGACTGTGATCATCAGGATACCGGAAAGCAGCGGATCAACGATGCCGACCAGGCGGTCGACCAGATTGCTGCAGTTTTCCTCCAGAAGACCTGTCAGACGTCCTAAAACATTCTCCATATTGCCGCTTCGTTCACCAGCCAGAAGCATACGGCCGTAAACGGGCTCAAACAATTCTTCTTCATAAGCCGCCTGGGCGATGGAGTGTCCTTCCTCCATATAGGCCACGCAGCGCTGCAGTTTCTCCTCAACCGGTTTGCAGTCCGTCATGGCAATACTGTCAATGACTGCCACATCCTGCATTTCCCCGCTGGCCAGGAAAGTAGCCAGGGCAGAAGTAAAACGGAACATGCCCATGTTCTCAAGGATCTTATCGCAGATGGGAATCTTTCGAAGCAGACCTTCCACTAAGGGACGACGGTCTGTGTTCCAAAGCATATATCCCAGAAAGAGGGCCAGAGCCAGCAGGATCATCACGATCAAAGCTACCCAGCAAAATACTTTGGCCCAGGTTATGTAGGCATAGGACGAAGCCGTCAGAGATCCGGTCAGATTATTGTATACATCCGTAAAGGTGGGCAGTACCATAACAAGCATGACCACCAGGACAGCAATGATCAAAACAAGCATAGCCGCCGGGTAGGTGACGGCATTTTTCAGTTTCTCCGATATGGTTTTCTGGTCTGCATAGTAGCCGGACAGACGGAAAAGAACATCCTCAAGCCGTCCGGAGGTCTCGCCTGCCTTGATCATCTGCAGGCAGTATTTGGGGAAGATCCCGGTGCTTTCCATTGCATCCGAAAGGCTGTTCCCCTCTTCTACCATTTTTTTCATTTGCTCCAGTCCGCCTTCCAGGATGCCACCTTCTTTGTGGCCTGAATAGAGAAGGCCGATGGCTTCATCCATCTGTATTCCGGACTGCAGCATCATAGCCATACTCTCACAGAAGGCGCTGACGCCCAGATTGTCTAATGTCTTACTCATTCCAATCTCCTATAATGTGACAGGGTTTTCATCGCTTATTAGTAATAATACACATCCGTATAATTGCTTCCGTCTCCCACAAAATCCGAGGGAGCTCCTCCCGAGGAAAATGTCAGATCAAGCCGGTTCCAGGAGTTGGAGTCTACTTCGTACTCCATGGCCACCCAGCCGGTTTCCTCCGTGTAGAACATATTCCAGGCATGGTATACGTCATCCGGAGACACATATCCGAAAACCATCTTGACCGGAATCCCCTGGCTTCGCAGCATAGACGCTGCCAGTGCCGCATAATCAAAACAGATTCCCTTGCCGGTTTTCAGGGTTTCATCCGGGTCCGGCAGATAGCCTGCCTGGACTGTCTGTGCTTTTTCTTTATCGTATTTGACTTTGGCACAGACATAGTCGAAAACCTTCTGGACAAGATCCAGGGCATCTTCCGATTTCTCGGCAAGTTTCGCCGCTTTCTCTACGCACTTGGATTTCTCATTGTAATTCACATAATCACTGGGACGAATGAAAGGCTGAAACTCATCTTCCATCGTTACATCCACGTCCCCCTCATCCAGAATGCTGTATTTCGTTCCGTTTACATTTTCCAGTACACGGTAATAATAATATCCGTCACCGCAGGTAAGGGGATAGATAGATGGTGTTCCATCCGAAGCCAGATCATAGGTATATGTCATATCATCCATGATGATCTGGACCTTCAGCGTGTTCTCCGAAAGGGCAGACACACCGATATACCCCTCCTCCACCATTGTAGTGTCCACGACAACCTCCCCGTCACTTTCCGCCCTATCTTCATAAAAAGCGGAATCTGCAAAGGCCGGAGCCTTATAGCCGCCTCCTTTGGCTGATTTAGCCGCTTCGGCAGCCTGCACGGGAAAGTGTCCGGAAAATACAAGGGCCAGCAATAGAAGGAGCACACCCGTCAGACGGATTCTTCCGCTTCTTCTTATTCTTTTCATAGATCAGCCTCTCATTTTTCCTGCTAAAAGGTTCAAAAGACATCCACAGGCAAGGTAAGCCATCAGGGCCAGTTTGCCTCCTCGTGTCGTGTTCATGGCCAGCCATCCTCCAAGATATGGAACATGACGTATGACCACTCCGATGTAAGCACTGTAGGGAACAGTCTCAAAGTCTTCTTGCTCGTTTGCATCGCCCATGGTTACAAATTCACCTGAAAAAGATTGGTTTTTCATGGCTCGATGGACAATAGGTGTGTCGGAGCCATGCCTTTGGAAGGCAATGACATCATTTTCCATTACTTCGGATGGATCGATAGGATCAACGATGACGATCGAACCGATGGGAATTGCCGGAGCCATACTCCCTGTTTCAATATTAAATATCTGGTAGCCCAGCATTTTGGGGATCACCGCAGGAAGTAAAGTCAGAATGACACCTATAATTATCAAGGTCCCTGCTATATTACAAAGAGCGGGAAGAATCTTCCCGCCCCATGTAGATCTCTTTTTGCCGGACAGTCTGGATCTCTTACTCATGTTCACCTGCTCTTAATATAATCTGCCGGTTTTATGGATTCCTTATCTGTCAGCTTTTTGTACCCGGTTTTTTACCGGCTGCACTTCCGGGTTTACCTGTTCCCGGTCCTGCGGGCTTCCTGGGCCCCGGACCTGCCGGTTTCCTGGGAGCACTGCCTGCGGGTTTTCCGGTCGGTTTGCTTCCCGGTGCGCCCGGCTTTCCGGATGGCTTTCCACCCGGCCCTCCAGGACCGCCCGGTTTCTTTCCGGATGTTCTCTTGCCGCCTGAATTGGCAAGCTTCCAGATACCAAAACCGGCTCCGCCTAAGGCCAGAAGAGCAAGCAGGATAAGCAAGGCTTTCAGAATCGGATTCATTCCCTTATTGCGGTTCATCTCGTCTTCTGTATCATCAATCTCGGGATTACCAAAGTCATCCTCTGTCGTGGCTTCCTCAATGTCATCCCCACTGGGGTAGTCAGCCTGAGGAATCTCATTGTTCCCGATATCGATCAGATCATCCGGTTCATTATTATTGTTCCCTGCACCAGCATTATCATCTTCGTCTTCATCACCTGCTGCTGCGGCATTGGTTCCGGTACCTGTTCCGGTTCCGGTCCCGGTATTGGTGTTGGTATTCGTATTGTTAGTATTGTTGTTATTGTTGTTGTTATTATTGTTGTTATTGTTCTCTTCTACAACCTCTTCCTCAACAACTTCTTC
>CADBME010000364.1 GCA_902795715.1 uncultured Lachnospiraceae bacterium
ACAAAGTGTTTTCCGTGTTTGCGATATATCGGGAAATACACTGCACGGAATCTAAAAGCCTTACTAGAGATCCCTGGTTTTTGAAAGGTATGTAGCTTATGGCAACTAAAGGAGAAATGATTAAGGAAGAACAAGTCATCCTGGATGAGCTTATTGAAGAAATGGATCAAGAATTATTGAATTTGGATAAATGCATGACAATAAAACAGATTCAGTTCCAAAAAGCAAAGGACAAATGCCTCCCTGATACATATGGTGACCTGATTGCTGCTGAAGTTGATAAAGCTTTTTTTAGAGACAGGCAAAAAGAATCTCGCCGAAGCCGAGATGAGTTGTATGATACCAGGCTTAAACTACATGTCAAAGACAAAAATAGTGAAGAAGATGCAGAATATAAAGTCGGCCTTCATACTTTTTCAAGAATGGGAAAAATCTATATTTTAAGCTGGAAGAGTGATGCTTGCAGGCGGTTTATTCTTGATGATTCAGCTACCGAATCAGATTGTGTAGTTGACGGAGATCTGACCCACTTTACTTTGAAAATGAAACGGAAGGTGGATATGTTCTTTGATAAAATAAAGGACGTGACACAGCTTTATCCGCTCCATGAGGAAGAGGAGGAAATAATAGCGGATGCATTCCTCAAAGAACTACTTTCCAGACGGTCAGAGCAAGAATTCCGAAATATTGTTTTTTCTATCCAAAAAAAGCAAGGAGAAATCATACAACTTCCATTTTATCAAAACCTTATTGTACAAGGATGTGCGGGTTCAGGGAAGTCTATGATCATGCTTCATAGACTGCCTATCCTTTTGTTTGATAATCCCAAGACATTAGCGCGCAATAACCTATACATTATCTCACCGTCTCTTACATATATTCAGATGGCCAACAGAATGCGCATAGAGCTGGAAATTGAAGATCTGAATATGGGCACAATGGAGCAATATTACATTCATGTAATAGAAAAGTACGGATATAAGGAAAAGGACATAGGAGAGGTTAAGACATATTTACAGGTCCCTGCCGAAAATGAAAGGTATATATATTCTGAAGAATTTCGAAAAGATATAAGGGAAGATGTTATCTCATGTATCGAAGAGGGAACAATAGACTGTAAGCCTGCTTATGTAATCCTGGACATCGCACGTCAGAATCTGCAAGATACTACTTTTATGCAAACGATCAGAAACCGGGGGATCGAGATTCAGAAGGTATTGGATGAAAACGAAAAAAGACTTCGCGAATCACATAGAAATATGCGCAGAGCTGTTCAAAAAATTGCGGAATTCGCTCGCATGCTTTCTACAAGAAAAATAGCTGTAACACGTGCAATTGCAAGGGGAATTTCGGCGGAAGAAAAAAACCTCTTGGAAAATCATAAAGAACTATTCGTACTGGATCCTGAAAAAAATGAAAAAGCATATCAGAATCGTATTAACTCGATGACGGCATCGTCTGACCGCCTTAAAATGCTTCGCAAGTTGGAAAAAGAAGCGGAAAAGAAAGATGATTATTTTCAGAAATTGCGCAAAGAAGCAGAGGCCCTTGAAAGCATTCTGAATATGTTCAGAGCTGTTGATGCGGAGCGAGAGACTATCAATGATGAATTGCTCTATGCCATTCTGAGTGAAAAGAATCATCTTTATGAAGAGTACCATAGGATCGTGAAAGAAATAAAAGAGATAGGAGATCCATACTCGGAATATGCAGATTCTATCAATTCTGAGATAAGGAAGCTCACGCTCATTGTAGACAGAATCCGGTCCTACAACGAAGCATATCTTGACCTTCCCTATTTCCGGGCACTTTCAAAGAAGAGAGAACATTACGCGAAGCTGGAAAGCACACTTACTGTGGAATTGTATCATAGATATCTCTTAAAATATTGTCTGGATGAAAAAAACATAAAGGACAAGGAAACTGTCAGCTGTGGTCCCTATATGTTCCTGCAAATTATATATACAATACAGGGACCGCCACAAAGAATGGCCGAAAGCTTGCTTACCATCGACGAAGCGCAAAATATAGCACCTGAGGAAATTAGACTGATTAAAGCTGTAAATGGCAACAAGGTCATTTTAAACCTATATGGAGATATAAAACAGCATGTAGAGGGCAGTAAAGGGATTGATTCCTGGAAGGAACTGACACAATACGCGGATTTCCTTATAAAGCCATTGGAAGAAAACTATCGTAATGCAAGGCAGATAACGGATTATTGCAACTCGATTTTTGGCATGAAGATGCTTCCAATTAATCTGCCCGGAGCAGGCGTTCATGAGGTACAGGACTATTCTGAATTTATAAAAATTATGGTCAGCGTGTTCCAAAAGCCTCAGAATCCCGGGCTAAGCTGCATTATCATCAAAAATACGGAAGAAGCATATACCATCTTACAGGTACTGGATATGTTCACAAACAGGATTCAAGATATGACACAAGGCGTAAGCGAACTTCAGCCTTATAAATGGAATATTATCACCGTTCAGCAGGCTAAAGGACTTGAGTTTGAAACCGTCTTTGCGATCTCAGGCCGTATGACGAACAACGAAAAATATATAACCTACACCCGTGCACTTGATGAACTTTATGTGTACGACGAACTACTCCCGATACTTATAAAACCTGAAGAAATACATGAGGAGAAAAAAGAAACTGATCCCATTGAAAAGTCATCGAGAAAGAAGCGCGTAAAGAGAAGCTCCAAAGAAACTACTAAGACAGAGAATGATCATGTAAGCAATGATTCATCACAAAGCGTTGCAGACTTCTTTGTAAATTCAGGAGTGAAGGTAGTGGATATGCGGAAAAAAGGCGGAGCTTTATGGGTTGTCGGAGAACGCGAAGAAATCGAACCAGTCATTGAGAAAGCTGTAGAGAAGTTTGGCATATCAGGTGGCTTTAGCAGTGGAAAAGCTACGGGGTTTAGACCGGGGTGGTATACTAAAACGAAGAAATAAATTCTGAAAAACAATGCATTTGAAGATTATAGAATATGCGTGGTAGAATGAAACAACCGAGTATATCTGTTTTTTGATATGCTCGGTCGTTTTCGTATGGCTTAAGTAAAATGTCACAAATAATAAATTGTGTTGTGCACATGTCGCTAACCATCGACACCATAGTGCCTCTATGAGATTGATTATATTTCATATAAAGTTTATAATATACAGTGAATATTTATGTGATTAATAACAATGGATTATCATTTTTTATGATGATAATAACCGTTTCCGCAGATAAGAGGACTTTACCATGAAGATTTTTGATAATATCACCGAAATCGTCCGTGACGATATGGCACAGACCATACAGAAAAACAGCAAAGTCTCGATAGCAACGGCATGCTTTTCCATGTATGCCTACAATGCGTTAAAAAAACAGCTCGATTCGATCGATGAACTCAGGTTTATCTTTATATCTCCGACTTTTGTTGCCGAAAAAGCAGAGAAGCAAAAGCGTGAGTTCTATATTCCCCGCCTTTCCCGTGAGCAGAGCCTGTACGGCACGGAGTTTGAAATCAAACTTCGGAACGAGATGACCCAGAGAGCCATAGCACAGGAATGTGCGGACTGGATCCGGAAAAAGTACGGTTCAAATCGAACAAGACAGGCGAAAACATGGCCGGATTCATGACGGTAAGCTCCCCGAACGAAGAAGTCGCATATATGCCTATTGCCGGTTTTACCACGGTCGATATCGGATGTGAACGCGGAAACAACAGCTACAACATGGTAAACCGCATGGAGGCTCCGTTCTCGACGCAGTATATGCAACTTTTTGATTCTGTCTGGAATGACAGGGAAAAACTGCAGGATGTAACGGACACGATCATCGACAATATCACGACGGCATATAATG
>CADBME010000365.1 GCA_902795715.1 uncultured Lachnospiraceae bacterium
CTTTGTCATTAATATCTAGAGAAAGATAACTGTCAAGCTCGCTTATCTTCTTTTCAATTTTCGCTTTCTTTTTTAAGGTTTCTTTTGCCGTTTGAAGGGTATCCTCCAAAGCTCCTTCAACTAAGCTATTAACCTGAAATAATGCCTGCTCTGAGAGACCATATATAGTTTCAACTTGGTTTTCCTTCGTCTGTTTCTTTACATAGTCAAGGAAGTCTTTTCCTGCACCTTTGTCTCCCGAATAACCAGATATAAAATCTTTAAAAAAAGAATCCAGTTGATTTACTGACTCGAGCATCACCGAACTTATATGTTCATCTGTTGCTTGAAGTTTTATCTCTGCCAGCAGATCCCCTACCATTAATAATGGTAATTTTTCTGCTACCAAACCGAATAGTACATCTTCTTCTTTCAATAATTCCGCTGCAAAAGAACCCCTGTTTTTCAGCATCTCTTCTCTTTTATTTACTGCATCTCCACCCTTTGCTGTATATAGCTGATGTAATGAGTCAAGCGAAGCACTGTCCTTCTCCAACTTATTCTTTATCTTTTCCAACTCAGAATCAACAAAGGTCAGTTCTTCCAGAGCACTATCCTTTTCATCTCTAAGTTTTTCTATCTCATCAGCTGAGGCACTTTGCTTTCCGGCTTTATTCATCTTTTTCAGATTGCGTATAATGTCATTGCTTAAAATATCTAGGACAGTTATACCTAGCATGGATCTAATTGAGTCTTTCAATTGATTGTTCGTATGATCCACCGCCAGCTCTGCTATCTTTTCACCGTCAAAGAAGAAGAAGCTTGAAAGGGCACTGGGCAGGATGTTTTCCACAAACAGCGGCCAGTTATTCGTAAGGAACTCATTATACTCTCCATCTTTATAAACAGCTATCTGTTCCTTCGTTCGCTTACCTTCCAAATCCCAGAATCTGCAGATTTTAAAGTTTTCAACAGTACCACTATTATTTTCAAATTCAAGAGTCACACTGCATGTATTATCGTCTGCACTCCTATTGACAAAAGAGCGCAAATAACTGGAGTATGTTTTGTGTCCACTTTCAGAATACGCAAAAGAGCTTTGTCCATAAAGCGCTAACAACACAGCTGCCAGGAATGTTGTCTTGCCTCTTCCATTCATTCCACCAATCAAAACAATCGGCTTATCTCCCTCGAAGAGGAACTCATTATCTCCGGCATATACACCAAAATTATGAAGTTGGAGTCTTTTTATAACCATAACTCTTATTCCTCATCGTCTTCAAATTCCGTAGCTTCTGTCTGATATTCCAGGAATTTCTCATTATACTTGCCACCGTGTTTCTTTTTTCTCACCATCATGTCTGAATAATACTGAGTTGCATCATCTTCATCCTTGTAGAAGGTTTTGCTTATAGTTCCTTTTATCCCTTCAAGGATGCCTTTTCTCTGATTAAGTCCAAAAGCCTTGTTCTCAAGATCTATCATGGTATACATCATCTCGAATACCAATTCTTCCTCCGGATACATTCGAGGACATATCTCTTCTAAGGGCTTCCACTCTTCATCCCCAAAGTTGTCATCATGTATCCATTCAGGATCATCAAATTCCTTCCCCGTCACATCCCTATAAATTCGTGGAAGAGAATCATCAAATTCATGTTTTTCGTTTACCCATATTCTTCGGATTGCCACTAGTTCCTGAAACCTAATCAGTTCTAGCTCTCTGAATTCAGCAGGTCCACTAAGATTGATATCTCTTTGAATCTCCAAGAGTCTTCTCAGCCATTTTTCTCTGGTATCTTTATTATATGGCCCATGAAATAGTTTCCCATAATTTCCTTGAAGATTTCCCTTCATTCGCCGAAAGCTTCTTCTTTCCCGATCCCCATCTTCGTTTCCGAATTCATTCCGGAACTCTAGCAAGGGGGTCATCCACTCTTTTTCCTGATCCTTTGCAATCATTGCTTCCATAGATTTATCTTTCTCGACCATAGTACATACCCAACAGCCAAATCTGCTTTTTCCACAAGACGGTGTAGACTTATCGATTTGCATAGGACACTCGTTGTCTGCAGTAGCCCCTCTATACATAGTCAAAAGATCCATGTTGGAATATCCCCAAGGATTCTGATATTGCATCAAAAATGTCCATACATCATCATCTGACCAATCTTCCATAGGTGAAAACACTAATTCATTGGCAAGTGTAGGATTCGGACTTAAAAGCTCTCTAACCCTCTTTTTTTCCAGATTAGTCATGGTTCGATTTCTTCTTGAACTTTCCTGTTTCCTGGTTCCTAATACAAGAATAATTTCACCATGCTCAGCAATTTTGCTTCTTATGAAGTTGTTGACTGGCTGAATCTTTAGCCTATCTGTACACCAACGATATTTCATCCTA
>CADBME010000366.1 GCA_902795715.1 uncultured Lachnospiraceae bacterium
TCGACGCCGGCAGACATCTGGTCATGCCGGGACTTATCAACATGCATACCCATGCTTACATGACTCTTATGCGCAACTATGCGGATGATGTGGAGTTTTCCAAATGGCTTTTCGAAGGAGTCATGCCGGTGGAGGACCGGCTTCCCAAAGAAGCGGCTTACTGGTCTTCCCTCCTGGCCATGTCGGAGATGATCCGGACCGGCACCACTTCTTTTGTCGATATGCATATGTACCATCGCCAATCACCCTTAGCTGCCAGAGAAGCCGGAATGCGGGCCTGGATTGGCAGGGGTCTGGTGGGTGAGTCTCTTTTTGAAGAGGGAAATCATCGCTTCCCGGAAGCTATGGAAGAGATGGAAGAATTCGAGAGTGACACCCTTCATTTTACTCTTGCCCCTCATGCCATCTACACCTGCTCTCCCAACCTTCTTAAAGAAGTGGCAGAGCAAAGCCGGGAAAGAGGATTGTTAAAGCAGATCCATCTCTCGGAAAGCCTGACAGAAGTGGAAGACTGTATCCAAGAACACGGTAAAACTCCTGTAGAATATCTGGCAGATCTGGGATTCCTGGATAAGAAAACCATTCTGGCCCATTGTGTGCAGATGAGAGGGGATGATCTGGAAATCCTGAAAGAAAGCGGTGCCTCGGTGGTAACCAACCCGGCCAGCAATGCCAAGCTGGGCAATGGATTTGCCCCCGCGGCAGAAATGGCCTCAAGGGGAATCAACCTCTGTATCGGAACCGATGGGACGGCCAGCAACAACACCCTCAACCTCTTCCGGGAGATGGCTCTGCTGAGTCTGATCCAGAAGGGAATCCGGAAGGATCCGGTTTCCATGCCGGCCGAGACGGTTGTCCGCACTGCCACTGTAAATGCCGCGGCAGCCCTGGGTATGAAGGATAAACTGGGCGTCATCCGTGAAGGTGCCGCCGCCGATCTTATTTTCCTGGACCTGGATGCCCCATCCATGTTCCCCAACAACAATATCCTTTCCTCCCTCTGCTACTCAGCCGGAGGTTGGGAAGTAGACTCTGTCATGATCAATGGAAAATATGTTATGAAAAACCGGGAATTACTGACTATAGACATGGAAAAAGTTCTCTTTGAAGTACAAAGGATGGCCGATCAGTGCCTGTAGGCAGAAAAGAAAAAACTGCTCTAAGTGTCGTTAAAAATATCGTCGTTAGAAATGGAGAAATCAGATGAGTATTATACGTGATCCCTCTCTGGCAGAAGCCGGGATGAAAAAGATAGAATGGGTGCGGTCCCACATGCCGGCCCTGTCACAGATCGAGAAACAATTTGAAAAAGAGCAGCCCTTTAAAGGACTTCGAATCGCTGTATCCGTCCACCTGGAAGCAAAGACAGCCAACCTGGGCCTGGTGCTGAAAAAAGGAGGGGCTGAAGTTTTCCTGACCGGCTGCAATCCCCTTTCCACCCAGGATGACGTGGCAGCTGCCGTAGCCTCCCTTGGTGTGGAAACCTTCGGCAAATATGATGTGGACGCCCAGGAATATGAAGACCTTCTGGCCGAGACCCTGGCCTGTCATCCCCACCTGATCGTAGACGATGGGGGTGACCTGATCCACCTGCTGGGCAGCCGTTGTAAAGAGTACGGTGACCAGCTCATCGGAGGCTGCGAAGAAACCACCACGGGCATCTACCGGCTGATGGCCCGGGAAAGAGAAGGAATTCTCCCCTGTGCCATGATGGCCGTCAATGATGCCAAGGCCAAACATTACTATGATAATAAATACGGAACAGGCCAGTCTGTCTGGACAGCCATCATGGACACCACCAATCTGATCGTTGCCGGAAAAACCGTTGTCGTTGCCGGCTACGGCTGGTGCGGTAAAGGCGTAGCCATGCGGGCCAAAGGAATGGGGGCCAACGTGATCGTAACGGAGATCGACCCCTTCAAGGCTCTCGACGCCACCATGGATGGTTTCCGGATCATGAAGATGGACCAGGCTGCCGAAATCGGCGATATCTTTGTTACAGTCACAGGCTGCAAAGACGTAATCGTTCCCAGGCATTTCCGGGTAATGAAAGATAACGCCATCCTCTGCAATGCCGGACACTTTGACTGCGAAGTCGATGTCGCGGGCTTAAGAGAAATGGCTGTAAGTTCCAAAGTCTGCAGAAAGAACATCATGAGTTATACCCTTGAAGACGGCAGGACCCTGAATGTCCTGGGCGAGGGAAGACTGGTTAATCTGGCCTGCGGAATGGGTCATCCTGCAGAAATCATGGATATGTCTTTTTCCGTACAAGCCCTGAGTCTCAAATGGCTGGCAGACCATAAGGACTCACTTGAGAAAAAGGTCTACCAGGTTCCGGACTCCATCGATGACGAGATCGGCTGGTATAAACTGGCTGCCATGAACCTGTCCATCGACAAACTGACACCGGACCAGGAAGCTTACCTGGCGGGTTGGGAATAAAACGAATAAGAGCTGGTTATGCAGAAGAGGCTGCCGCAAATGCGGCAGCCCCTTTTTGAGTCTGATCAGGCCTTCTGGGCCTTAACCAGTTCCTTCCATTCTTTAATGACGGACCTGTCTTCAAAATAATTGATCTGCATGGCCTTCTCTACCCGGGCTAGGGTTTGATTGGTGACTTCCCGGCTTCTCTTCGTTCCCTCAAGGATAATATCATAGACAGAATCGATATCGGCTTCCCACTTTGCCCGGTTTTGACGGATGGGGGCCAGGGTCTTTTCCAGAACGTTGATCAGGAACTTCTTACATTTTCCATCTCCCAGGCCTCCACGGCAGTAGTGGTCTTTCATCTCATCCAGGCAGGCGTATTCGGGCAGGAACTCTGTGAAATCTTCATCCACACAGAAGGCATCCAGGTAGGTAAATACAACATTACCTTCGATGTGTCCGGGATCTTCGATGCGAAGGTGGGTGGGATCAGTAAACATTTTTCCGTTCACCTGCTTTTTCACTGTTTTAGGTGTGTCGGACAGGTAAATACAGTTACCCAGGGATTTACTCATCTTGGCTTTTCCGTCTACACCCGGCAGCCGGCGCTGGGTTTCATTTTCCGGAATAACAGCCTTGGGAAGAACCAGAGTATCTCCGTAAATCCTGTTAAACTTTTCTACGATCTCCCGGGCCTGTTCGATCATGGGCAGCTGGTCTTCTCCTACCGGAACAATATTGGCATTAAAAGCTGTAATATCAGCCGCCTGGGATACAGGATAGGCAAAGAAACCTACCGGCAGTCCCTCATCGGCAAAGCCCCGCATCTGCATCTCTGCCTTGACCGTAGGATTCCTGGATAATCTGGCCGTTGTAACCAGATTCATATAGTAAAATGTCAGGGCATGAAGAGCCGGAAGCTGGGATTGCACACAGAAAGTCACCTTGTCCGGGTCAAGACCCACGGAAAGGTAATCCAGTACCACATTGATGATATTATCCCGAATCTTCCTGGGGTTATCTACATTATCCGTAAGGGCCTGGTCATCGGCGATCAGAATATAAATGTCATCAAACTGACCGGAATCCTGAAGCTCTACGCGGCGTTTGAGGGATCCCACATAGTGCCCCAGGTGCAGTCTTCCGGTCGGTCTGTCTCCTGTAAGTATAATATTTTTCTCTTTTTCCATATCTGAAAAATCCTCCTGGCCAATCATTTATACTTTGTTTTAAAAACACTTTTTGTATTATAGCATGATTGGCCGGAATTCACCAACATTTATATCCGGAAGAAGCGACGGCCCTGAATTATTTGAAAAAAGGAAGGGGATTCCGTTTTTTCCATCAATAAGGTATTTATTGTAGAAAAAAGGTTATGGGATATGATTTATAATCACTATAAGAGAAAGTCTATCTTTCATGAGATGAGAAAAAAAAGCCCGGAGGCCAGGAGGGATTATGAAGCGAGTTGCCATATATCATTACCAATACTATAGGGGTGCCTGCAAGATTTGCTACAGGCAGTTTATAAATGAAATGCTGGAATCGTATGAGAAATGCCACGAGCTGGCTCAGGAGATTTACGGAGAATGCGAATTCTTCCATTATACTGACTTTGGCCAGTATGACAGCAACACTTTGGACAGGCCCTCTTTCCACCGATTCGAAGAAGCCCTTGACAAGAATGAGTTCGACGTGGTCATGTGCTATACCTTAAATACCATCACCACCAACGAAACTCTTTTGATAAAATTGTACAAAAAAATCCGTGCCATGGGTTTGGATTTCCTCACCGCCGGTCACGGACTGGATGCCATGAAATATATGGACCTCTATATTGAGAAGAATAATCTATAGTCCAGGATATAGAAATAGCAATCCCCCGGAAACGAATCAAAGTCTCCAGGGGGATTTTTGTGTTGACTGATATGGAATTCAGGGCTGGTTCCCTCTGGCCATCTCCAGAAGCTCCTCTCTTTCTTCCGGAGTCACCGGCTGTATCTTCAGAATGTCCATGGAGGAACTGATTTTGTCAGCAAGTGTCAGAATCCATCCTTCCTTGTATTTAGGAAGCTGAGGTTTGAGAGGAAACATGTGAGAACGAATGGCGTTTAGTACTCTCTCGTCCTCTTCTCCTGTCAGGTCCATATAGGCCTGGGCTGAGTGCTCCGGATGATAGATCAGGGTTTCAAAATTATTCTGGTATTTATCCTCCCTCCCCGACAGGCTAAGATCATGGCACAGACAGGAAGCCACTACATTCGACAGGGTTTTCTCATCTGTCACATTGTGGCGAAGACAAATCTTTACAGCTTCAGCGGTAACTCCCAGAGTGTGGTCGCCTACCGTGGTTTTAAAATGGTGATTCTGTTCAAAGGTTGCCTGAAAAGCGTCAGAACAGAGAATATTCCTGCCATATTTTATAATCGTAACTTTAACGTCCTCTTCCATGCCTGCGAATTCTCCTTGCCTTCTCCCTTTTATCCGTCAAAATTCATATGTTCTACATAGAAATTATAAAACAATTTATGCTCAGATAAAAGTATTTCCTCTGAAATCTCTCTAATATGTTCAAATCGCTTAGAAAGGGCAGAATCCACAGCCAGCATTTTCGCTCCTTCAAGGGAGCTGTTGCCTACGGCTGTAATCCGACCGGCCAGCTCTTCCGGCATCAGTCCGATACCGACAGCCTTTTTGCAATTTATTTTCTGCCCGAATCCCCCTGCCAGATAGAGTCGATTCACATTTTGGCATGATATGCCATAAGAGTCAAGAAGGATTTCAATTCCT
The DNA here is from genome assembly GCA_902795715.1 of uncultured Lachnospiraceae bacterium. Next base: position 5,221 of record CADBME010000366.1, read on the forward strand.
GCTCGTATGGCCGATTTGGCCATTTGAACCTCTCTGACATCTTTGACTGTAAATCGAATCCCGGGGGCCAGTGGATAGCCAAGGTCGAAATATTTATCTTCTAAAAGGCCTGTCTCATCTATGATCTTTTCTTTGCGCAGCTCATAGACCAGGTCAAGAATTCCGCTGCCACAGATTCCGGCAGCTTCTCTGTCTCCTATGGTCGAAATCCTGGCTACACCTTTGTTGATTTCCACGGTATCAATGGCTCCCGGTACTCCGGCCATACCGCAGCTTATGTTGCCGCCTTCAAAAGCCGGACCTGCAGCTGTGGAAGCCACCAGGATACGGTCTTTATTCCCGATTACCATCTCCCCATTGGTCCCCAGGTCTACCAGAATGGAAACTTCAGGGTCCTGATCGATCCCACATGCGGCTATCCCACTGACAATATCTGCTCCCACATAGGTGCTGATTCCGGGAAGAATGATCATGTTCTTATAGTTATGCATGGATAAATCCACCGGTGTAAAGGGAAAGACTCCAAGGCCGCGGCAGGACAGGCCCTGCAGCAGATGCTCCATAGTCGTATTCCCTGATATGATCACCGGCATGGGCACTTTCTCCACGTCTTCCCCGATTCCAAGCAGCCGGCACAATGTGCTGAGGTCCCTGAAAAGAGACTTCTGCAGTTCCTCCCCTTCGCCCCGGTTTGATGCGTCAATCCTGGAAAGGACATCCGCACCGAAGGATCTCTGATGATTGACACAGGATGCCGTCTTTAAGGTCATATTATTATTCACATCGATCAGGCCGGCCACTATGGTCGTAGTCCCTATGTCGACAGCCAGGGCACAGTCGACCTGGTCCCCTGCCAGAGAAGAAGGCCTTTCTTCAGCGGCCTGATTCGCTTTCTCATCAACTTCCGAAGCAAAAGAATCCGCAGCCTGAATAGGTCCTTCCTCCTGGTCAGCTATTTCCAATTCATAGGTTCCCTCTGCATTTACTTTGCAGGCAAGTCTCCACCCATCCGAAAGCCGGTCGGCAGACAGAAACCTCCGGTCGGCCTCTGTCGCCGGAGGAGGGTCTTTGAGGAAACGGACCTGACATTTGCCACAGGCCCCTCTGCCCCCACAATAAGATGGCATATAGTAAGTCCGTTCCCGAATCTGATCCAGCAGGGATCTTTTATTGTCTATGGATATTCTTATAGTCTCTGACATACCGACCTCCCGGGCCATGATAAACTCTCCTGCAGGCTTGTGTCAAATAAGCTTGTCCCTTACTTTCACGCCTCTTTTTCTGTCATTGTTATTTTCCCAGATCCTCAAGTATTCTTTTTGCGATTCTCATGCGGGATACTCCATTATTCATCGCCTGTTTTCCTATATAACGGTGAGCTTCCTCTTCCGTCATTCCCCTAGTCTCCACAAGACAGACCTTGGCCTTGCTGACGGTTCGGATTTCCTCCATTTTTTCTTCCAGTCTGCGGACTTTTTTCTCAAATCGATGTATTTTGTTCTGAATGGATGCCATAAAACGGAGAGCTCTGGCAATGTATGCCCCGGATACCGGTTTTGGAAGCACAAGAATTCCGCTGTCTGTGACATGTTCCATGGCAAAATCAAAGACCTCTCTGGGCACGGCCATCAGGATAGACGCATTACTTTTCTCAGCGATATCGAGTGCCAGCTCTTCCCCGGTCTCATCGGTCAGGGGAATATTGATCACGACAAGGTCATAGTTTTTTTCAAGAACAGCCCTTCTTGCCAGAGCTCCGCTTTTTCTGGAATCTATAGTGATGCAATTCTTCAGTGATTTCTTTACAAGGGCGACAAACTGCTCCGATGTGGAGACGATGAGTATGGAATGTTGTACGTCTCTGTTAATCGGCATACTGAGCCTCCTCACTGCAGGGTATAAGCCCGGATGATACCTTCAGGAACAATACTCTTTACAAAAGCGCTCTCCCGGGCCAGATTGGCGGCCTCTTTTTTGGAGGAGGGCAGGAGCAGGGCTCCTTCTGTCTTTTCTTCGGGAAGAGCGAGTTTCCTTTGGATTCCGGATAAACCGGCATGGATCAGAAGGGCATAGATCAGATAGGGATTGCTTCCCGCGTCCGGAGAACGAATTTCGGCTCTTGTCAGCCCCCGGAAGGTTTCGATGTACATGAGCTCCGAATCCTCCGCGCTTGACCAGTTAACCCGGTCCGGGGCACTGCTGTTCCCCAATCTTTGATAGGAAGCATCTGTCGGATTCAAAAAAATCGTTATGTCCCTGATCTTTTCGATGATGCCCGCTGCTGCATATCTGGCAAGGTCATTTCCCTCCCGGTCCTCAGCATAGAGATTGATGTGATAGCCATTTCCAGGCATCTCAGGAAGGGGAAGGGGCGAAAAATCGGCCACCAGTCCGTAGCGGTCGGCGATGGTGCGGACCACCATCCGGAAAGTGGTCATCTGGTCTGCTGCCTTTAATGGCCTGGCATAATGGAAATCTATTTCATTCTGCCCAGGCCCTTTTTCATGGTGCGACCTCTCCGGAGTCAGTCCCATGCTTTCGATGGTCAGTGTGATCTCTCTCCTCACATTCTCACATCGGTCTTCAGGCGCGATGTCCATATAGCCCGCCTGATCATAAGGAATCTTTGTGGGATTTCCCTCATCATCCTTCCGGAAGAGATAGAATTCAGACTCTGTTCCAAAGCGGAAGCTGATTCCCTCTTCCTCTGCTTTCCGGACAGCTTTCTTGAGAATATTTCTTGTGTCTGCCTGGCATTCCTCTCCATCAGCGGTAAATACATCACAGAAAACCCGGAGTACTTTACCGCTGTCGGGTCTCCATGGGAGAATGGCAAGAGTATCCGTGTCCGGCCTCAAATAAAGAGATGCATCAGGACACTTCTCATAGCCGGCAATCTGGCGAATGCTTACGGCTGCCCCTTCAGAAAATGCCTTCTTAAGCTCCCTGGGCATCACGGAAATATTTTTTTGAATTCCGTAGGCATCGCGAAAAGCCAGACGGATGAATTTCACATCCTCTTCCTCGATATATTCCATCACCTCATCATATGTATATTCCATTCACTCTTCCCTCCTGTTTCGGCCGCTGCCCTTAAGCGGGCCTGGTCTGTTCGGACCAGCCCTCCCGAACCCGGATCCATTCTTTCAGATCACAGAGATCCGCGGCGATATGTCTTCCAGGACATCCAGCAGGATTCCTGCCGTATCCAGAGATGTAAACATAGTCACACCGTTCATAATAGCACATTTGCGAATCTCCACGCCATCCTTATAGTGAATTCCGGACAGAATTGCCCTTGTATTGATAATATAACTCACATACCCTGCACGGATAGACTGAAGTATCTCGTCACTTCCTTCACTGACTTTCCCCCGGATTCTGGTCCTTATACCATGCTCCTTCAAAAATTCACCTGTGCCGGCCGTAGCTTCTATGTTAAAACCGAGTTCATAGAATCTCTGAACCAGGGGAAGAGCCTCTTCCTTATCTTCATCCGCCAGAGTAACCAGCACCGTACCGTATTCCTTCACCTTGACTCCGGAAGCCTGAAGGGCCTTGTAGAGAGCCCTCTTCAAACTTTTATCATAGCCGATCGCCTCCCCGGTCGACTTCATTTCCGGGGATAGATAGGCATCCATTCCATTGAGTTTCTCAAAGGAAAATGCCGGTGCTTTCACATACCAGAATTCCTTTTCATCTACCCTGCATCCCGCCAGTCCCTGTTCTTTCAGACTGATTCCGAGCATCACCTTCGTCGCAATGTCGACTAGAGGAATTCCCGTGGATTTTGACAGGAAAGGAACACTTCTTGATGCTCTGGGATTGACCTCGATCACATACACATTTTCATTGCGGTCTACGATAAACTGGATATTGTATAAACCGACGATGCCCAGACCCAGGCCCAGCTTTTCTGAATATTCCCGGATGATCCTCTTAACCTTATCCGATATGGAATAAGGGGGATAGACACTGATGCTGTCACCGGAATGAACACCGGTACGCTCGACCAGTTCCATAATTCCGGGCAAAAAAACGGCTTTTCCGTCACAGACAGCATCGATTTCCACTTCTTTGCCCACAATGTATTTGTCAACAAGAACCGGTCGATCCTTATCCACAGCTACTGCACTCTCCAGATATTTTGTGAGCATTCCGCGGTTGGCCACAATTTCCATGGCCCGGCCTCCCAGTACAAAGGAAGGTCTTACCAGCACCGGATAGCCGATCCGGTCCGCTGCCTGGATACCATCTTCAATGTTTGTCACAGCCATGCCTTCCGGATGAGGAATCTGGAGACTGCGGATCAGATGGTCAAAAGCATCTCTGTCCTCAGCTTTAAAAATCGCTTCCGGAGAAGTCCCGATAATCCTGACACCGCACTCTTTGAGCGGGCCGGCCAGATTTACAGCCGTCTGTCCGCCCAGGGAGGTTATAAGGCCCAAAGGCTTCTCCAGATGGATGATATTCATGATATCCTCCACGGTAAGCGGCTCAAAATACAGCTTATCCGCTGTGGTATAGTCCGTGGATACAGTTTCCGGATTGTTGTTGATCACAATAGCCTCGTATCCGGTCTCACGGATCGTCTTTATGGCATGCACTGTGGAATAATCAAATTCCACTCCCTGTCCGATCCGGATGGGTCCCGATCCCAGAACAATAATCTTTTGATTATCCGACACCGGGGATTCATTCTCTTCTTCATAGGTGGAATAAAAGTAAGGCACATAGCTCTCGAATTCACCGGCGCAGGTGTCTATCATTTTATAAACCGGAAAAATGTCGTATTCTTCCCTCAGTTTTCTGATGTGAGCTTCCCTGTCCCGGGTCAGTTCCGCGATGTAGGAGTCGGAGAAGCCCATCCGTTTTGCTTCATAAAGAAGTTCTCTATTCAGAACAGCTCCTTCCAGTTTTTTTTCATAATCTACAATCCTCTGGATAGTATCCAGAAAGAACATATCGATTCCGGTTCTGCTGTAGATAGCCTGTTTATCCGCACCCAGCCAGAGAAGCTCGGAAATAGCATAAATCCGGTCATCGGTTCCCTCTTCAATATAGGAAAGGAGCTTTTCCACCGATTCTTTTCGTCCTTCTTCTCCGACCCTGCCGGAAAGATTCTTTATATCGAACTTTTCCAGATGAATATGATTCTTTCCGTCTTCCAGGGAACGGATTGCCTTCAGAAGGCTTTCTTCCATGGTCCGTCCCACAGCCATGGTTTCTCCGGTCGCTTTCATCTGTGTAGAGAGGACGTTGGAAGCCAGAGTAAACTTGTCAAAAGGAAATCTGGGCATCTTTGTCACCACATAGTCCGGCGCCGGTTCAAAGCTTGCCGGAGTGTTGGCCAGAGGAATCTCGTCGAGATTCATTCCCACTGCAATCTTTGCCGAAACTCTGGCTATGGGATATCCGGTAGCTTTGGAAGCTAAGGCAGATGACCTTGAGACCCGGGGGTTTACTTCAATCACATAGTAATTAAAGGACTCCGGATCCAGGGCAAACTGGACATTACAGCCCCCTTTCACCCTGAGGGCCCGGATAATCTTCAGCGCACTGTTTCTCAACATATGATATTCTTTGTTGGTCAGCGTCTGGCTGGGTGCCACAACGATAGAGTCCCCGGTATGTATGCCCACCGGGTCCAGATTTTCCATATTGCAAATGGTAATGGCTGTATCCCTGGCATCCCGAATCACTTCATATTCAATCTCCTTGAATCCTTTGATGCTCTTTTCCACAAGAACCTGATCAACCGGGGAGAGGGATAGAGCCGTTTTCATCCTGTCCTTCATCTGACCTGGATTTGAGGCAAATCCCCCTCCCGTCCCCCCCAGGGTGAAAGCCGGCCTGAGAATGACCGGATATCCGATCCGGTCTGCTGCCAGGAATCCCTCTTCCACTGAATTGGCAATTTCTGAAGGCACGACCGGTTCACCCAATTTTTCACAGAGTTCCTTGAACTCTTCTCTGTCTTCTGCCCTTCGGATGCTCTCCACATCCGTTCCCAGAAGTTCAATCTCACATTCATCAAGGACTCCTTTTTCATAAAGCTGAAGAGAAAGATTCAGGCCTGTCTGGCCGCCGATTCCCGGAAGGATGGCATCCGGCCTTTCGTAGCGGCAGATTCTGGCCATATATTGGAGGGTCAGAGGTTCCATATACACCTTGTCGGCTATGGCATGATCTGTCATGATCGTGGCAGGATTGGAATTGGCCAGAATCACTTCATAACCTTCTTCCTTCAGGGCA
>CADBME010000367.1 GCA_902795715.1 uncultured Lachnospiraceae bacterium
AGGATCTGTACATGACCTAATTATTTACTCTAAGCCTATCACATCATTTATCCAGCCAAAAATGTGTTAGTCTCGTTATCTTCGTTTCTTTGACATCCGGCAAATATACTTTCATTGTCACATGAACATCGACTCTGGAAGGTCGTTTCTCATAGGGGATTCCCATAAAAACCTCATCCATAATCTCTGTCAGTGTGATCGGAGAATCATGTTTTTCCAATACTTTGTGAATCGCTTTCGCCAGCTTTTGATGGTCATTAAATTCTTCTATCCGTTTTTTGAGTTTCTCTTCTTCCAAACGCGCTTCTTCTTTTTTAAGAATCTGTGGCTTATTAGGCTCTGCAGGAAGTGGAAGCTCTGTATTGACCTCTTCTTCAAAAGCATGCTGAAACTTCGCAGCCTTTTTCGAAACACTACTTACAATACGTTCGTGAATCGTATCTAACGTTTTTTGCTTTTCTTGCATTCCTAATCGACGCGATTGAAGTGTTTCTATCTGTTTTTTTATCTGATTCTTTTTCCCAAGAGCAAAGAACCCCAGAGAGTCCAAAGTTTTGTTTTGTAATTCGAGTTCTTCATCAACCGCTTGTATTTCTTTTTCAAGTGATTCCTTTTGTTCTCGGTATGACACTTCTTCTTTTTCAAGGAGTTCTTGTTCTTTGTTTTTTAGAAGAGCCTGGACCCTTGTCTTGCGTTCATACTCAATTGAATTTTTCTCTCTCTCCCACTGAGTCAGCTTTTCCTGATACTGTTTGCGGGCAAGCTCAAGTTCCTCCTTTTCTTTTGCAGCTTTCGTTTCTTTTACTGCTTTCGTTTCTTTTACTGCTTTTGTTTCTTTTGCAGCTTTTTCCTGCTCTTTCCTTTCCTGTTCCTTTCTCTTTTTTTCCTCGGCTCTAAGCTTTGCTTCCGCTGCTTTTTCCTGCTCTTTAATAATGTCTAAATCTTGAATCGTCTCTATCCAAGAAACGATAGCTGCCTTGTGAGCACGATCTGAAAAAGAGTCTCTGAAGACGAATCCAAGTCCTATGACTCGTTTTGATGTGAGTACAAGTATCACGTACTGTATCAATGGTATCGGTAGGTCTTTCTTTTTTATGATAACATCATAAAGAACTACCAACTTATCCTTGATCAGTTCTTTTGAGAAATACTTTTCATGTTCATGAGGAACCTGTATTCCACGTTGTACCAAATCTGGGTTTTTTGCAGGATTAAACTTAGGCTCCATTGGGTTCCCCATATTGATAATCAATAATGGGCTAAACTCATACTGTAGAAAATCGTTTTTCGTCTTTCCCGTAATTGCAACATAGTTCCAGCTAAAGTTTTCACTCTTTTTCAATTCATTTCTAATTCTGGATGAAATACCGTTAATACTATTTAACTGGTCAGGGAGGGCAAAACGAAGATTCTCATATTCGTCAGTCTTTCCTTGTTCAAAAGAAATAATGGTCGGTTCTTTTTCTTTTATGATTTCGAATGCAATATTGTTTTGACGAGCATATTCTAGAGCATAACTATCCTCATAGACCCTTAAAACCACATTCGGACATCCTTTAAAAGCCATCATTCCAATTGAAGATACCTGCTCGGGGATCAACACCTTTTTCAACTTTTTGGCTCCTAAAAAAGCATTAAACCCGATAGACGAGATGTACTCAGGAATTGTAATCTCTTCTGCATCTCCTAGATACGCAGTTAACTCTGTCCCATCAATCTTATAATCTTGATTTGGAATCTGATCAGCTTCATTATTTTGCCTATCGAATGCAGCCTTCAGGAACGTTTCATTATCAGAAAGAGCGAAGTCTATATTCTTACATTCTTCAGTATTTGTCTTGAAATGCTGAACTAAACGCAGTACTGCCTCCAAATTCTCCGGCACCTCAGTTATCTGGAGACTAGTCCTTGGAACTTGCATATCACCAGTCGATACCATGATATCAGAAGATCTGTATTCACTTAAGGCCGCCGGAATTAATAACTCAACCGTACAACATTTCATGATGTTAATCAGACAGCCTGCCGTTTCACTATATATATTTTCCTTTAGATTATCGGTTAATGTTTCTACATCACAATAATACTTCAGAACATTTTCAATCTCACAGAGCAGTTCATTAAAATATTCGGCAATCCGAAGAACATCTTTCCTTGTATCTATTATAGTTTTTGTAATTGCTTTATTTTGGCCGGAAAGCAGATTCTTATTTCTCTGCTCTATCGCTCCAGCAAACGCAGTTTTAATTTGATATACAGAACTTTCCGATAAGGCTTTTGTATATAGACTAACGCTTTTAGAAATGTCTCCCTTATCCTTAAATGCTTTTTGATCTAAGGACTTTCTCTTCTGGAATCCATTTTTAAGTTGAAAAGTAGATAGTATCTGTTTAAAAATTGCTTTCTTAACACTATCTCCAACTATTTCTTCTCGCATGATATCTATGCGAAACATTCTGGTACCTTTAGGTTCCAAGGAGATGAGTATTGCATTTGTATCTATCGAACTATATATGCATGCTGGGAGAATCGAAGATGGTTCCGAAACATTTTGTGCCGCCCCTAAGAGTATATATGCCATCCAGTGAGCAGTTTCTTCATCCATCTTGATATTACTCAGTCCATCCATCTCTTTGGATTTACCAATATAAAAATGAAAATCTGCATTCTCTTCATCATCTTCTTTTCCTGGCCACATTAGCAGGGAATGCGTTTCATCCGGATTGCTTCTGTAGGAGAACTTATCAGGAATCCGAATGGTATATCCATCGATCGAAATTGATTTATTCTCCGCAAAGCTTAAATCGGCATATTTATCAAAGGCAGAATTATCCCTTTCTTTATTTGCCCTATTTATCGTAGGGGAAAACCCCTGTTGACCATTCATTAACATTTGAGCAAAGGATGCAGTTCCGATTAACGACTGCATTTTGTCAATATTTCTCTGAGACGGATTCATCGTTTCGCCATAATTCAGGTCGGATGAAAAATAAGCTTTTCCGTCTACAATTTTACAGGAAACCAGTTCTTCTCTCATAAGCGATCTCAACGTTGCCGAAGCGGTGATTCGCTTTATACCATCTACCTTAATCCCTTCCAGAATCTCTCCAATCGTCACTGGTTTTCCTTCAAGAGCTTCTAAATATTGATAAAAAATCTCTTGTAATGTTTTCATCTGGTTTATCCTCCTCAGCATCCGTAAGACAGATCTGCCAGGGCTTCAAAAGCCTTTGTTCCAAAAACGCTGATTACATCAGGGTCATCAAAATCAACTGGTGCCCCTGCAGGTCCAAACAACTCAAGCAGATGATATGGATGATTAAGATGGCTGGTGCATCGTTTATATTCTTCTTCCGAAACTCGAGTCATATCGACCCAATAATAGCTTTCCATATAGTCACTAAACAGATGAGGAAAATCAAACTGGAAATCCTCAGAAATATAGCGCTTCAAATGACCGTATTCCTGTGGATATTGATTTATGACTTTTTCCATTTCATCCTCGACACTTCTACTTCCGCCAGAATAATTCTTTCTCAGATATCCTGAAGGAATATGCTGTAAATCGCTTTTCATCTTTTGACGCGCTTCGCGGATTTCAGAAACTTGATCCATCATTCCTGCATAATCAGCGGATTCATCATTATTTTTGGCTTTGCTATATTCACCCTCTACTATGTTATAAA
>CADBME010000368.1 GCA_902795715.1 uncultured Lachnospiraceae bacterium
TAAAACTTGGGAACTGCAATTTCTATACTTGAGGTAATAAAAAAGGCTATCAACATACCCAAGTATGACTTTTTTGTTCTCAGGATTTAATGTTGAATAAAAATCACTTCCCATAAGATTAGTAAATCTGGCCATGATATGAGATAGGATATATTTTTCGTTGATATATACTAGCTTTTCTTCTTCGTCTCTTATGATTTGAATTGGTTTTCTTCTTAGTAACCAATTAACCTGATAAGCAGTGATTTTAAAAGTATTTATCTTGTTTATCTTATGAAATTTCTTAAGACGTGATATGTCAGTAAAGTAGTCTAATACTGCATGCATAAGACTATATGTGTTTATTACGACATCCTCATCCGTAAGGTTCTGCTCTTTCAAGAACCTTTCATACTCCAACAATAAATCCTGAAACCTGTTCTGTATTCTTTCACGACCAAACTCTTCAACAATATCATGATATGATTCATACAAAAGCTCAACTTTGGCCATAATAATTGTCATCCTCAATATTAATAATATAGTCAGACAGTTCACTGCCACTTATAAAATCCAAGTATTTTTTCACAGCATCTTCACTGTTGTATATCGGAGCGTCGTTATGTAATAGATGCTTCTTTATTTTTCCGGCTTCCAAAGCCTCCATAACTCTATTACCGCTTTCAATTATCCTGTTTGTATCTACGATTCCTGCATACTCTTTTAAATATCCTTCTTCGACATGAACTGCTAGTTTTCTCTTCTTTATTTCTGCTTTCAAAATATATACTTGTAAGATTAATGCGAATACGATTATACCAAATATCAATACAATAATTATCATAATAAATCCCAAAACCTTTAGTCTATTTGTCTATTTCCCGATATGCTCTAAAAGCAAATCCGCAAATTATTACAATTGCCCCAACTATTGTATATAACACGTTAAACCAAAACATAGTTTTGCCATCTTGAAAAAAGGGTTCAAAAACATATTCAGTATCTGTGCTTTTTTGTATAATAATTATATCAGCAAATGATCTGGCAATATACCAGATAAAGCCAAGAGCCGATAGCACCACCTCAAGAATCATCGTAATTTTGTATCTTAATTCGCGTTTATTATTCCAAATCTGCTCAAGCGCTGCTGATAGGATCAATGAAAACATAAGATTTAAAACGTCAATCCTCCGAAACATGTTTGTTCCAAAATCAACTGTGCCTGTATCAAATAACGTAAGTAGCGCTAAAGCCGCAAACATCATTATCGCTATTGCAAGATATGTAATAATAGAACGTAGAAAATCTTCAAAATCAAATCGGTTCTTTTTGTCTCTTCGTGTAGTATTAGCATCTTCACCCTGTTCAACATGCGCTAGAGCTGCTGATGCAGTTTCGCTCCCGTATAAATTCCCACTCATTCAGCGCCTTTAACACCTTTCATGATAAACAATATACTCAGTTTATTGCATAATATACCATTCCAGTATAACAAATGATACTTGTAATATCAAATAAATCTCTTATTTCAACAGCTATCTTTTATATCACCAGAGCAATTGCTATGTAATCTCAAAATTGTTTTTATATCATTGCACGGCTCTACTATTTTCTATACCATGTTCGTAACATGTAGGTCAGCCTGCTCTACCAACACCCTCACGTTCCAGGATTACCCGGCGGGCAGTACACTCTTGTTACTATATGCCGTTTGGCGTGCCGTATAACCTCATAAACTCGCTAATCAGGCAGGAGAACAACCCTGAAATTGCAAAAACCAACCGTTGATGTCCGCCGCCACAGCTTGCCAGCAGGAGACTTTTAAAGATAAGACGGCTGACGACCGCCTTTCCAGACCATTCGTGGAGTCCCTGTTGTCCATGAACGCCCCATAGCGGCTGTATTCATAGGCCAGGGGCTCCCTGACCGTCTGCGCCTTCACTGGATTCAGGTGGATATACCTGCTAACTTCAAGGAAATATTGTTCGTCCTCGATGAGCTTCGCAGTATATCTGCTTTCGAACAGATGGCCATTGTACCCATGCCGGTGGTTGAATTCACCTGCGTAGATGCTCAGAATCTTCTGCATGATCCTCCACAGCTCGGTCGTTCCCGTCTCGACTGCCATGTGGTAATGGTTGCTCATGAGGCAGATCGAATGCACCTTGAAGGGATATTCTTCCGAAATAATTCTGATGATATTCAGGAAGTCTGTATAATCTGTCTGATTTTTATATATTAATGATCTTCTGTTACCGCGGCTCATGACATGGTATGTCGCGCCCGGATACCAGATCCTTTTCTTTCTCGGCAATTGATTTATCCTGTCATCTAAAGTGCCTAAAAGTGAGTATACTGGTATTATCCGGACGCCATTCCGGTATTATCCGGACAGCATAACGGTATTATCCGGA
>CADBME010000369.1 GCA_902795715.1 uncultured Lachnospiraceae bacterium
GCTTTTCTTTTTCGAATTCCTCATATGCCTTCTCAACATCAGCTTCATCAGGCAATTCGTAAAATCTAGTTTCGATGAAGGCTCTCATTATATCTCGTTTTGCTCTAAGAGATTCATTATCTGATCTCTCTATTTCTCTAAGAATAAGATCTATATTTGACTGTATCTGATCATACGTTATATCTTTTCCTTTTTTAGCTGCCTTTAACAGATTGAGAATATATACAACATTAATACGATCTGTTCTTACAAGTTCAATATCAAAATCAACATCTACCGGAACAGGTACCCCAGGATCTTTTCCCTGCTTATCCTTATAATAGAGATACCAAGTTTTATATCCCTCATATTCATCTTCATCCATAACAACTGCAAGATCTGCCCAATCAAACTTGCTAAATGTCTTTAGTGTAGCAAGTGTTGATACCATGGTTCTGAATGCTATAATAAACATTCTTATTTCATCTTCACTTTGAAGTTGACCTGCATCATCCACCGTAGGCGTTATCTTCCTTAAAATAGGGTTCTGATTAATCCATTTCTGAATATAATATTCATAGTTTTCAAGAAGATACTCATTTGGATCCCCATCTCCAGAAAAAAGCGTAAGTGCTTCATCCTGCCACTTCTTGATATTCCTATAAGATACAATCTGCCCAAACTGCTTTGTCACTTTATCAACTCTGTTTGTTCTACTATAAGCCTGTACGAGAGTGTGCCATACAAGATTCTTGTCAAGATAAAGCGTATTCAAAGGTTTTGCATCAAATCCTGTAAGCATCATATTGACCACTAAAAGGATATCCACCTGTGGCTGTTCCTTCTGCTTCATTCTCTTTGCTATATCTTTTCTGTATGAATCAAATGTATCTATACCGAATGCGGTGCCGTACATTTTGTTATAATCATCAATGATACGTGACAAAAGTTCAGCTGAATGTTCATCAGCTCCATCATCCATATCTTCGTTAGCCCCATAACTAAAAATAGCTGCAACTCTATATTTCTTGTCAATCGGAAGCTGACTATTCAACTCTTTAAAAACATCATAATACTTTCCAAGTGTCTTTATAGAATCAACGGCAAATAGTGCAGTATATATATCCTTTCCTTGGGGATGAACATGCTGATCATGATGTTCAAAGATATCTTCAGCTATTTTTCTAATTCTCTCATCTGCATGATATAAATTATCTATATCAATATTGTGACGTCTACAGTATTCTGGATCCTCAAGCTGTTCAGGATCTATTCCCTTTGCAGCTACATGATGAGCAAAAATAGTTCTCTGATATTCAACGGAGAATCTCAAAACATTGCCATCAGCTATAGCATCCTTTATCATATATTTGTGAAGACATGCATCAAGTTTTGATCCAGCATTAAAAAGGTCTGCTGTTGTTCTTTTGGATGCACCTTTATTAGCCTCAAAAATAGGCGTTCCTGTAAAACCGATATAGTTAGCATTTTCAAAATGCTTCTCAATATCTGCATGCATACGTCCAAACTGTGATCTATGACACTCATCAATTATAAATACTACTTTTTTATCCCTGTACTGGTCCATAAGAGGTGCATATTTGCTACCCTTCACAGCGTTAGCCATTTTCTGTATAGTAGTAACGATGAGTTTTCTATCATCCTGTTTTAGCTGATTAACAAGTACAAATGTACTGTCAGAGTTATCTACACAATCTTTCTCAAATGAATTATATTCGTCTACAGTTTGATCATCTAAGTCTTTTCTATCAATAAGAAATACAACCTTATCAATCCTTGCTTCATCTCGAAGTAACTGTGCCAGTTTAAAACTAGTAAGCGTTTTTCCTGAGCCTGTACATGCAAACACATAACCATTCTGGTTGGCCTCAAGAATTCTCTTCTTAGCAGCCTTTACAGCGTATATCTGATATGGCCTCATAACCATTAGTATCGGTTCCGTACTCTTGATGACCATAAATTTGTCTATCATTTCCGTCAACGATGCTTTCCGAAAGAATTCTGATGTAAAAGCATCAAGAGTATTTATTCGTTTATTTTCATCATCAGTCCAAAAGAATACAAGGCTCTTAAGTATAGGATTATACTGACCATTCTCCATTTCATTTTCATTACAAAAATACTTTGTTTGGACAGAGTTAGATACAACAAAAAGTTGAAGATATCTGAATATGCCTCTGAAAGAAAAACGTCTATATCTATTAATCTGGTTAATAGCTTCATTTATTTCAACGCCAGGTCTTTTAAGCTCTATTTGAACTAAAGGTAAACCATTTATAAGTACGGTGACATCATAACGATTTTTATAAATCACATCATCCTTATGATTTTTATCCATTGTAATCTGGTGAGATACCTGATAAATATTTCTATCCGTATCATAAGAAAAGAAATCGAGATATACAGTTTTTCCATTATCCAGAGGAAGTATATATTTATCCCGTAAAATCTTAGCCGATTCATATACACTTTTATTCTCAATATAAATAAGGACACGATTGAATTCTGAGTCTGACAGTTCTGCCACTCCTTTTGCGTCTATAAGCTTAGCCGAATTGAACTCTGAAAGCTGTGTCCTAAAATTTTTGATTACATCATCATAATCTTTTAATTCAATAAACTCGTATCCGATTTCTTCAAGTCTATCAATAAACTTTATTTCTACATCATACTCCGATTGAACTTCTGGCATGTCAAATCCTCCCCGTTATGAATATATACCATTCAATTACTAGATGAATAAAAACTCCTTACCATATACTCTATTAGTCTTATAAAATCTCTAATCCTTGCTTTTTTCTATCAAAATAGTCTTACTTATACATGTCATCTCAACTCCATACGCAATACTGCGAGAGACCCGATTAAATTTGGACTCCCTCTA
>CADBME010000370.1 GCA_902795715.1 uncultured Lachnospiraceae bacterium
AAATTCCTGGAAGCTGGCAGTGATAAGCGAGGAGAGATATTGGGAAAGTTATATGATAATAGAAAACACCGGGATTTCCAGTACAGATTAAAGGCGGTCAGTACGTTATTATCAGGGAAAGAATCTGAGTGTCTTGAAAACAAAAAAACACAGCTGGAATTCTTCAGCTTTCCTGATAATATTTCTGATGAAGATCGTGCAGCTATTTCAATTAATCATCCTCAATTACTCACAACAATGAAAGAATTGATTGATGATATAAAGACAAGTCTTGCTGATACGGATGCAGAACTTAAAAAACTAACTGAAGCCATGGTCTCTCTTACTGCAAAAAAGACGAAAGCGGAGACTCAAAACAAACTATTCGATGATTTAAAAAACCACAATAAACAACTCTCTGAGCTGGATGCAGAAAGAGAGGAGATTGAAAGATTAAGAGAGCATTTATCAGACGCAGTTTCCGCTGAAAAAGTGCTGCCAGACGAATCTGTAATGAAGAGCGCAGACGAGTCCTGGAATAATATACTGGAAAGAATTAAAGAGCTTGAGGAAGAACGGAGGCAGCTTAAGAATCGGGAAGCAGAACTTAGAAAAACAATGGAAGATATTGAGTCCCGAAATATTCCAAAGATGGAGGCACTGTCAAAAGAGATTACCAATATTAAGGGGATACTTCGTTTTTATGATGAACTTTCCGAAAGTATGAAAGTATACGAGGAAAAAAAGACGCTGCTCGAACTTGCTGAAGAGAACACAAAATCATCCCAGAGCACTTTTGATCAAAAAAACAAACGCCAACAAGAATTAAAAGATGAACTTGAAAAACTGGAAAACTCGGGTGAGGCTGCTGTTTCAAATGCTAAATACAATTATGATCAACAATTTGAGTATAAAAACAAACTGGAGCTATTACGTTCTGATGTTAAATCTTGGTTTGTATTGTATGAAGAACAAAAAAAATTGACTAAAGATTTAAATAGAGCACGAGAGAACTCATTAAAAGCGGAAGAAGAGCATCTGCGTCTAAATAGATTGTTTATCCAGGGACAAGCCGGGCTTATTGCTCAAGAGATGATTGAGTCCCTTTCCAAAGAAGATGAGACAGTATGTCCTGTTTGTGGTGCTGTCCATACAGCTGATGATATAGAGAAATTTGCAAAGCTCCATACAGATGTCCCATCCAGAGAAACCGTAGCCAAGGCCCTGGAGGATTGGAATACTGCCCGGGATAAGGAATCAGAAATCGATAGTAAACACAGTAGCAAGGAAGCAGAGATTAAAACAAAAAAGACGATAATCTTAGAAGCTTCTAAAGAGCTGATGGATATAGACGATTGGGAAAAACTCATTGATGGCAATACTATAGAGATTGTAATTAAGGAAAGTGAAAATAAGCTCTCTTCTTTGAAGGGCCTGCATAAAAAGGCAGTTAATGATTATAATTCAAAACAAAAGGCTCTTGAAGAAAAACAGCAGATTGACATAGACCTTCTATCTGCAAAGAAATCTTTGGAAGAAATGCAGCAAAAAGAAAATGATATACGTTCAGAAACCGCTGCCGCAAAAGCCAGTGTGACAACTTGGGAATCACAATTAAAGGGATATCCAAAATTAAAAACAGATGCTGAAAACAAGATTCAAAAAATTGAATCTGATATCTCCACACTCCAATCCCAGATTGACATAGCTAAAGAAGATCATAACAAGTGCCTTCATGAAATCTCAAAAAATGAGGGGAACAGAAACTCCGCGGCTGATGATAAACTCAGCCGAAAAAAGGCTAAAGACAAGGCAGAAGAAAAGTTTGCAGCAAGCCTTAAGCGGCATAACTTTAACACTGTCGAACTCTATAGGAAAGCATTATCTCCTGACGGAAAGGAGCTTGATCCAGATGGAATTGCTTCATGGATATCACAAACCCGGGAAAAAGTATCTGATTATGATCAGAAATACCAGGAGCATAAAGTTGCTGTAAAACAGTTGATAAAATCAACAGAAGGAATGCAAAGGATTGATATACAAGAACTATCCGATCAAATATCTGTAATGGATGAGGAAATAAAAAAACTGGAATCTTATTCCCGCAAATTAGAAAACAAATACGAAATTGACAAAAAAGTCTATAAGAAAGTCTCATCTATTCAAGAACAGTTGCGGACACTCAGTATGGTTTATGAGAAAATAAAACCATTATCTGAGGTGGCAAATGGTAATTATCCATTTAGCCGTTATGTACTTACTGACTTTTTCCATCGCATTATAGAACAAGCAAATGTACATCTGGAGACAATGACGGATGGGGAATATTGTCTGATCCCCGTTGAATTCGGTGATGGCAGGAAAAACATCGGTTTAGGACTAAAGGTAATGAACACAATTACCGGGATCGAACGAGATACAGCATCCTTGTCCGGTGGCCAATCTTTTGAGGCTTCTTTGTCGCTGGCCTTGGGCTTGTCAGATATTGTGCAGATGGAAAGTACAAGTCAGATTCAGATTGACAGCATGTTTATTGATGAGGGGTTTGGATCTTTAGATGCAAATAAATTAAACAGGGCAATTAACGTTTTACAACACCTTTCAGCAGATAAACGTCAGATTGGAATCATATCTCATGTTGCAAGACTGGATGAATGTATTCCACGAAAAATTCATGTAATTTCCGGTGACTCTGGAAGCAGTATTCAGATAGAAACAGATGTATGAGAATTCAGCCCCTTGGACCCTTATATAGAGGAGAAAAAGACTATTTCGTGATTACTACGAATGTTGATCATCAGTTCCAGAAGGCGGGATTTGATAAAAAAAGGCTGTTTTACACACAGGGAGATTACGGTCTCTTTCAGAGTGTAAATCCCTCAATCAGGAAAACCTATGATAATGAAAAATGGGTTATGAAGGCGATGGAAGCCCAAGGGTTTATTAAGGATGAAGCTGGTGTGTTCCGATTGCCCGAGGATGGAAAACTCCATATGAGGATACCATTCGAGCTGATCCCGAAGTGCCCGGATGATCGCAGTGATGTAGCCATGAATTTGAGAGCCGATGACTCCTTTGTGGAAGATGAAGGGTGGCACAGGGCCTCCGCAGCCTATTCAGATTTTCTTAGGAGATATGAAAATCAGCATGTGCTCTATCTTGAACTTGGAGTTGGAGCAAACACACCGGTCATTATCAAATATCCGTTCTGGCAGATGACACTTAAGAATGAAAGAGCTGTGTATGCCTGTCTGAACTATGGAGAGGCTTTCTGTCCCATAGAGATTGAGGAAAGAAGCATCTGTATAGATGGAGATATAGGGGCACTGTTAATAGAAATGAATAGCAAATGAAACTATGATAATACTTAAAGATGTGCCAGCTATTTTATGGAAATAAGCAACCAAATGAAGTAAAGGCAAACCATAAGGAATATTCCAACAATTCTTTTGACATTATAATGCTTTCTAGCAGCCATAAAATAAGATAGGGAGTAAGATTGATGCAGTTTACATTTATAAGAAATGCTACATGCCTGATAGAATATGCGGGGATAAGGATCCTGGTAGATCCAATGCTTGGGGAGAGGGGGAGCCAGAAACCCTTCCCGAACTCGCCAAGGCAGGAGCTTATGAATCCTCTCTCAGAACTGCCGGTTCCCATTGAGTATCTCCTGGATCCTGATCTTGTCATTGTGACACATTTGCACAGGGATCACTTTGACAGAAGAGCAGCAGAGCTTCTGCCGAAGAAAGTCCTGCTTTTAGCTCAGAATGAAAGCGATGCGCAAAAGATCAGAGGCTGGGGATTTCAGAACGTGGATATCATAGGGAATCCGGAATTAAAGATCACAGGGGGTATTTCCCTGATCCGTACCGAGGCTCAACACAGTGTCGGAGAGATGGCACGACTGTCCGGTCCGGCATGCGGGGTGATCTTGAAACACCCTGGTGAAAAAACGCTATATATCACTGGTGATACAGTATGGTATTCAAATGTCGCCAGGATTCTTCATCAATATGAACCAGATGTAGTTGCTGTAAGCTGTGGGGAGAACATAGTTTATGGAGCTGATCCTCTTATCATGGGAAAAGAGGGAGTAAAGCAGGTTCATCTGGCTGTCCCTGAAGCAGTCCTGATTGCCTGTCATATGGAGTCTTTGAATCACTGGACTCTCTCAAAGAAGGAACTCAGAGAGTATGCTCTGGAAAAGGGTTTCTCAGATAATCTGATTATTCCCGATGATGGAGAGACGATCGTACTAATATAGTTATGTCTATAACGGATCCGTTGATGGCTGTCCCATATTGAGATGCAGATACGGCGAGGAAGAATATGTATGATACGCCTTCTACGGGTCGAACCTTCTGGAAAAAAGGCTTCGCTACTAAATTCAAGGCCGTCATTGTAAAGAAAGGTCAGTGGGGATAAGGGCTCTACTGACCATATTTTTTCACTTGACTAGCTAATAAATGCTAGCTATAATATGGCTAATGTTTATTAGCAGAATGGAGGGAGTCATGTCTACCAAAGAGAGAATACTGGACGCAGCATTAACACTATTTGCAGAGAACGGATACGATGGGACAAGTGTGGAGCAGATTGCGAGTATTGTCGGGATCAAGGCTCCATCGCTATACAAGCATTATAAGGGCAAAGAGGACATCCTGAATGCCTTGATCGATTCTGCAGAAGCACGATATGAGGAAATATTCGGATCTGAGAAAAATATCGGAAAGGTGCCGCAGAGCCGGGAAGAGTTTATAAAGGTAACAATGGAAAGGATTTCAGTTACTATGCGAGATCCAATAATCCGTAAAACGCGGATGCTTCTTGTTCAGGAACAGTTCCGAAATGAAAGGATTTCCGAGGTGACAACCAGACATCAGTTGGACGGGATACAGAGGATGTTTGCAAAGATCATCAAAGGCATGATGGATGAGGGGATGGTCAAGAAGGATGATCCTGCACTGCTTGCAGCAGAACTGACTGCACCGGCGGTTCTTCAAATTGCAAGGTCGGACAGACAGCCGCAGTGTGAGGAGGAAAGTATGGAATACATCGAAAAGCATTTGCGGCATTTTTGTAAGATATATATGAAAAAGTGACCAAAGCGGCGGCTGTTTGCAGATAATGGAGTAGCTTTTTACAAAGCAGCAACAGAACTGTGATTAGGCACCCGATCGAAGAAAAGGAGGACTGAAAATGGCGTCAACGAAAGAATATCTGGATTTCATTTTAGAACAGCTTTCAAATCTTGATGATGTATCTTATCGTCCAATGATGGGAGAATACATCATATATTATCGCGGAAAAGTGGTTGGCGGCATTTACGATAACCGCTTTCTGGTAAAACCCGTAAAGTCCGCTATAGCGATGATGCCGGACGCAGATATGGAACTGCCTTATGATGGGGCTAAGGAAATGCTGCTGGTTGATGATGTGGAGAACAGGGAGTTTTTGGGCCGACTTATGGAAGCCATGTATGAGGAACTGCCTGCTCCGAAGAAGAGACGATGAAGTTTAGGAGAACATTCAAGACAACACATACTTTACCTCAGCCTCTTGTATGGACGGCAGTGATTCTGGGTGGAATTTGTATGCTTATCATCTGCCTGACCGATTGCCATACCCATACACAGATGAATCCGCTGAATGGTGAATTAATATGGTTGAAGAGAAGGAGGATGATGAGGAATTATGAAGATAGCGTGGTTTTGTATTCCTGCTCATGGTCATACCAATCCTACACTCGGACTTGTCAGGGCTTTAACTGATGCCGGTCATGAGATATATTATTTTTCATTTGAGATGTTCAGAGAAAAGATTGAAAATGCCGGTGCGACTTTCATCCCGTGTGATGGATATGATTTCGAGATGAAAGATAAGGAAAATGCGGATCGCGTTGGTAAAGATCAGGCTTTTGCGGTGGAACTTCTTGTTTCATCAACTCTTGCCCTGGATGAAATGGTGACGGAAAAGATAGAGGAGCTTAAGCCGGATGTGATTGTGGCGGATTCTGTCGCATATTGGGGTAAACTGGCAGCGATGAA
>CADBME010000371.1 GCA_902795715.1 uncultured Lachnospiraceae bacterium
AAATGGTCCCAGGAAGTATCCCAGAATAGTCTCTCGATATCATAGGCATAACTGCCATAGACAACAGCTCTTCCTCCCTCTTCCGGTTTGATGATCAGGTTGGGCAGGGGAATCCTTCTCTCATCTTCCTCAGACCGGTAAATCAGAATCACCCGCAGAGCCTGGTCCATGGGGTCATAGTTATCCATCTCCACAACCAGGGACAGGTTCAGTTTATCCTCCAGTATGAAGAGTTCTTCAACAATTGCTTTCACCTTGTTCTCCTTCTTTTCTGTAATGGTCAGAATGATCGGTTTCTGTTTTTTTTCTTTCCACCAGTTCATCCACAATATAAATGGGACGTTGTTTGACTTCTGTAAAAAGAATGGATATATAATTGCCTATGATTCCCATCAGGGCCATCATGACGGCAAACATAAAACATAAAAAGACAATGATGGTGGAATATCCGGCCGGGACCTGAAAACAGATTTTATTAATGACGGAATAGACCATCAGGACAAGGCCGAATACTGCGGTAATGCCCCCGGCATAGATTCCCAGTTTCAAAGGCAGATCGGAAAAACTGAACATAATCTCCATAGAAAAGTTCAGAAGCTTTCTGATGCTGTATTTACTTGATCCGGCAACACGTTTTCCGGCTTCATATTGGATGGTTGTCTTCCGGAATCCGACCATCTGGATAAATCCCCGCAGGAAACGAACCCGGTCACGATATTCGTTTCTGATGACCTTCATGACCTTATGGTCAAAAGCAAAGAAATCCGATGCGTTGGGCTCAAACTTCACAGGTGACAACTTATTAAAGACATGATAAAAGCCATAGGAAGTAATCTTCTTAATCAGGCCGGCATCATCATTCCTGGTTCGCACCATATTGATCACATTGTAACCCTCGTCAAACTTTTGAATAATCTGAGGCAGCAGGTCCGGCGGATGTTGCAGATCTGCATCCATACAGACAACAGCATCTCCATCGGCATAATCAATTCCCGCGATCATGGCTGCTTCATGGCCGAAATTTCTGGAAAAACTGAGGACGCGGACTTTGGAGTCAGACCGGGCAAAGTGCCTGAGCAGGTTCAGACTCCCATCTGAACTGCCGTCATTGACAAAAAGAATTTCATAATCCCAGTTCAAGCTCTCCGCCGCTTTTCTAATCTCCTGATAAGAATCGGTCAAAGCCGGCTCTTCATTAAATACGGATACAACAATTGATATTTTTTTCATAACTATCCTGGTAATAATATTCTTTGTATTTATAGCTTTAATGATCTTTTATGTCGGATTGGTCCCGGTCTTATTGCTAAACCGTTTTCGAAGAAGAAGCCAGACAGCAAGCAGGATACACGCCCCCATACTGATCAGGAATCCTTCTTTAAGGAAAGGAGTATGATAGCGGTATTCGATTTTATGTTTCCCGGCGGGAACCATAATCCCCATAAACACTTCCTGGCTTCTGTAAATCTTTGTTTCTTTTCCATCAATGAAGGCTTTCCAGCCTTTGGAAAATGCCGTCGGAATAACAAGCAGTTTCTTCTGTCCAAATCTTGTCTTCCCCCTGATCGTGTTTGTCAGGAAAACCGGTTTTTTCAGGCTATCCTTCTTCATCCTGGAAATACTGTCTTCAAAATCCGATAAAGGCTGTTCGATGATTTCCAGTTTGGAAACTTCAAAATCGCCCTTTCTGCTGAAAACAATTCTCACATCACTTATTCCTCCCCGACCCAGATTGATGGCATAGAGGTCCTGACCTATATAGCGAATGGAATGATCCTGCATAAGAGGAATGTATTTTACCAGAGGATAGTTCCCATTTCTGGACCTTATTTCGATAATTTCCGGTATATCCCTCTCGATCCCGTCAAGACAAAGATATTTGATATTGATCAGCAGATAGATTTCCGAATCTTTCTGGGCAGGCGGCAAGTCAATTTCTACTTGTCCAAGTTTTTTTTCTACTGTCCACCGCTTTCCATTTATCTTTACATCATGTAATCCGGCAAATTGATAATCCACTTTATGGTCGGTGCCCTGAAAATGAAGGTCCGGAAGGGGGACATCTCCCACTGCTCCCACAAGCATGCTGTTTTCCTTTTGGACAGGGCTCAGATCATCATAATTGGAAATCCGGTTTTGATAGGAATAGCCGTATTTATGACTCCCTTTGCTCAAGTAAACAGTAAAAGGCGGATAATGGCTATCAAACTTAAATCCTTCCGGAACATATACATTTTCAACCTCATCCGGCCTGTCAATAGTTACAAAATGTGTAACCCCGGCAATCTGGTGGAGTACGCTTCTTCCGTCAAGCTCGCAATAATTGTATCCTGCATAAGGCAATCCCCAGGAGGACATGGCTTCCTGGAACATTCCATCCGTGAGACTCCAATAAAAGCTGGTGGATGAAACATTCTCAAGAATAGAATTGTTTCTCTGAACTGCCTGTCTGGGGCCGCTATACCTTTTTCTCTTGTCCATGTGACTCAAAAGCCGGTCTGTCGTGCCCCGGATTCCGGGCATAATATTATCTTGTGCCACATATTCACTACTTGCCGGTCTTTCTTTCCCAAACCATTTCTGAATGGTTGCATCCATCTGAATCAGGGTAACAGCTATGGATAGGGCAAGAAGAATTCTTACGGCCTTCTCCTTTTTGAGTGACAATGTTTTTGCATAAGATAGTATTTCTTCGATCACGAAGGCTGTTGTATAACCGAGAAGAAGGCTGAAAGCAAAAATCCAGCGATTGGAAGAATAGGAAAAGCCATTCATGACATGACCCAAATAAGGACTCATCAAGCAGAGAAGGCATGCCAGAAAGCCAAACCTTATCCCTTTTGCTTTTTTTAAAAACAAAAGGGCGAATATTGCACAGAAAACAGTGATCAGGGGGTATCCCAGAGCAGTCTGACTGATATAATCACTAAAACTGCAAAATCCCAGAATCATTTTCCAGAGAAAATCCAAATCATGAACCAGGGGATAATGCTTCACCACACTGCTTCTGCTGCTGGACAGAAAGCAGGCTATAACCGGGAGCAGTATAACAAAGCTCATGAGCAAGCCCAGAGCCCCTCCTGCAAGCAGGCGCCCAATATGAGTGAAAAACTCTTTGGGGGATCCGGATTTGACGCCGCAGCAATAAAGTCCGTAGACAGCGGCAATCAAAATAATCATATAGCAAAAATAAAAATTGCTTATAGCACTGATAAATATGCTGAGAACAAAGAGGAGGGGGGATTTTCCCTCAATAACATTATCTATTCCGATCAGGCAGACGGGCAGCATGATCATGGGTATGACAAAGAAAGGATGATGCATGCCCATAATCAGGGGGTAACCGCAAAAAGTATAGATTACACTGCCTGTAAGAATTCCCACTTTGGATCTGACTCCCTTGTGACAGCAAAAGCAGGAGAAAGACAGTCCCGACAGGTAGAGCCGAAAGAGAAAGAGGAAATTATAAACATAGGGCACCTGTTCCTGCTTAAAAAAACCAAGCAGCAGAGTAAGTGGTTCACCCATGACATAGTAATGCATGGTGGTGATACAGTCCGCCCCGTAGCCCATGGTAAATTCCCATTGGGGAATCAGGGGTCTTGCTCCTGTCAGGAAATTATGCCCAAGTCTGTGAAGCCAGTCCGAATAATACATGTAAGCTTTGAGATGCTGAAAAAAACCATCTCCGGACCAGACAAAGGACAGATGGCCGGTCAGAAAAATCCTGAAAAAACAGAGGCAGAGCAAGGCAAATAATAATGTATACAGAATCAGATACCTAAGGATATCTTTATTCTTTTTTATTGTCAGGTTATTTGAAAAAATCATACTTTCCGTCCGAGTGCTGCAGATTTACTATACCGGAATAAAGTACCAGTACATAATCGGGTTTGTATTCTTCCATAAATTCGGCTATGTCAATGCGGTCTCCAACAAAATAATCAAAATTCCTGATATCACAAACGTATAATCGGGATGTCTGCAGGGACAGGAAAGGCGAAACCACACAGGCGTAGGAGTCTCTAAGAAGAAGAACTTTTTTTCCCTGGAGATTATCCTGGTTGGTCAGGATCTGCAGTCGGTAGTCTCCTCCACCGTAGGTTACATATGAGTTCACCTTGTAAAAATCTTTTTTAAGGTTTTTCATGTAAAGGGCGGTCTTCTCAAAAGAGCCCTTTCTTGTTTTCTTCTTTATGGGCTGCTCTTCCATGTAATGAGTCTTAAAGCGGGGAGTGATCAGCTCAAAGTCATCCGGGCCCCTCCATGTGAACCAGGTACCGGTCTTTTTCCCCTTGGATCCCAGAAACCAGTTAGGATAAATCTTGCGGTTATAGTTTCTGATATCCCCATATTTTTCATTTATCTTAAAACCATATCTCCTATTCAGATCCCTGCAGATACAATCGGCAGCCAGAAAGCCTGCATAGGGAGTCCAGTGATGGTCTGTATAGAAAAAGATATCTTCCTTTCCTATCCCTCTTTCTGAAATGGCATCCAGAAGGGACAGATAGGGAATATCCCGATCTTCTAAAGCCTGGAAAAACAGCTTCATATTGGCCGGGGCATGATTATCTGCATTGGGAGGCATGGATTGCCTGGATTCAGCGAGTTCCTTCCTGGGAGCTGCAAGATACATAAAATGTGCCCCATGTTTTTCCGAATAATCCTTTAGATCTTTGATTCGGTCAGCCACCTGGCTGATTTCATCCCCGGAAAGAGGATAGTTGGTCTCCACAAGGCTTCCTGTATTGGTCTTTACCACCATGGTATTGTCCTTTTTGATCAGCCTGGTCCCCATAAGGTTCTCCCGGACTGAGTTAATATCCATAAGCCTGCCATGATAGCTGAGAGATGTCTCGGATATCTCTTCCATATGGTTTTTATAATCTACAAAGCTTTGATAAATGCCCTTCTTACCGACATGATCCGCAAAAGAATGCAGCGTTTTTTTCATATCGTGAATGTAAGAGCCTCTCATGCCAAGAAAAAGAAAGAGGAAAGACAAAACAAAGACAATGGTATTCTTATTCCACTTTTTCATGATAAAACAGTCATTTCTTCCACAGGCATCCGGTTAAACATTCCGGATACCTTCTAGATTCAGGTCAAAAGTTAAAGTATATAAAAGGATTGTAGGAGCTGCTGATCAGGCTGGATATGGACAGGACAAACAGTGCTGTCAGGCAAAGAGACTTGCCGATTCCATACAGGCTGCTGTGGCCAAAACGGTTTTCAAGGATCCTGAAGACCGGAAGGCTCATGATGCATCCAATGACCAGCAAAATGATATTCTGGGAAAACCAGCCGCAAAAGAGGCCATCCACAAGGGGATTGCCCTTAAGACCGAACATGGAAGCCAGGTAACTTATTGCCTGACGGATGGATTCAGCTCGAAAAATCACCCAGCCGCAGACAACAAAAAACATGGTATAGAACCAGCGGATAACCAGTATCCCCTTCCCTCTCCTTTTTTGAAGTCCTGTCTGTTTCTCGAAAACAAGAAGGCAGAAATACATGAGCCCCCAGAGGATAAAAGTATAATTGGCCCCGTGCCAGAGTCCGGTCAGGAACCATACCACGAAAAGGTTGAAGATATTCCTGGACTTGCTGCAGCGGTTGCCGCCCAGGGGAATATAGAGATAGTCCCGAAACCAGGTTCCCAGAGACATATGCCACCTTCTCCAGAATTCGGTAACCGAAGTCGAGATGTAGGGATAGTCAAAGTTCTCCAGAAAATGAAAACCGAACATCCTTCCCATGCCGATGGCCATATCACTGTAACCGCCGAAATCAAAGAAAATCTGCAAGGTGTAAGCAATAGCGCCCAGCCAGCAGAACATGACAGACAGACTGGCCCCCCCCTTCAGGGAATCGAAGGCCTGGTCGGCCAGGATGGCAAAACTGTTGGACAGGAGGACTTTCTTTGACAGACCCACCACAAATCTTGCGAACCCGTCAAAAAAATCATCCCAGGTCTCCTTCCTGTTTTTGATCTCATGAGCAATGGTCTCGTAGCGGACAATAGGTCCGGCAATCAATTGGGGAAAGAAGGAAATATAAAGCCCTACATACAAAATATTGGTCTGGACTTCTCCCTTTCCCCGATAGACATCCAGGACATAGGACATGGCCTGAAAAGTAAAAAAAGAAATACCGATGGGCAGGGCTATCTGCGGAACCGCAAGATCCATGCCGGTCAGGTTCCTGATAATATTGCCGGTAAAAGTCAGATATTTGAAGATGAACAGAATGATCATATTGAAAAATACATCCAATCCGATCAGAATCCTGCACAGGAATATCTTTTCATGCTTTATGCTGACCAGGAGACCGAATAACCAGTTGACGATGATCGAAAGGATCATGACAAGAACAAATTTCGGCTCTCCCCAGGCATAGAAAAAGAGGCTTGCCGCCAGAAGAAAAAGATTCTGGAGAAACCGGCTCCACCGCAGCAACAGGTAGTATACGATCACTACAATGGGCAGAAAGAGATAAATGAAAACTGCGCTTGAAAATAACATGAGACTAAATATTACTCCTTCTTCATGCCGGATGCAAAAAGACTGCCGATTACTTCAAATGGATTTTTACCCGATCTGCTGACTGTCTCCTTATGGAATTGGACCTGGGCCGGGTCTTCATCTAAATGTGAAAAGTCAATATCTCCCAGAAGATCCAGGCTATCCAAATATAATCCCGGCTGATATTCCTTCATATATGATGAAAATCCGTTTTCTTTCAGATTATAGCAGTAGACCGGCTTGCCGGTTCCCGCAAAGTCCACGGCATGATTTCCTGTATTGGTGACCAGGATATCCGTAATGTAGACCAGCTGGCTGTCCGTCATATAGCATCCCATGTAACCCATACGGTCTCTGTACTCTCCGGAAAGACCATGAAGGGTTCTGGAAATATCCAGGGAATTGTAGAGGATGAATACGTCTTCATCCAATTTGTCTGCCAGGCTCTTTAAGCTTTCACCGGGGAATAGAATATCTCCTTCAGGATTGCGCTGTTTTCCGGTTAAGAGGACAGACAGTATTTTCTTTCCCTTCATCTGGGGGAAATAGTACTCCATATTTTTCCGGATCTGGTCTCTCCTTCTGCTGTGAAGGATATCCCAGGTCTTGGGAAGGCAGACATTGTCTATCACAGTCAGCCCATCCGTGTCGTAGTTGCTGTCAACTATCTTTCGGATCAGGGGGACCCCGGCAAAGATATGAGTGCAGGCCGAAAAGGTCTTTTTATTGTGATGCTTAGCCTCCTTGGACAAATAATTCTTAAAAAGAAAATCAAAGGGCTCGGCAAGATAGAGCCTGCAAAAATTCGGATCTTTCAGGGGAAAGCTCCTGGGAACCGACTCATCGATACAGAGAGCATGGCCGGTCCTCTTTGAAAAATCTTTTCTGGACAGGCGGATCATCTGTGTAATCTTTGGATTCTCATTGATCTCATTTTTAGTAAAAAAACGAAATTCCAGGTCATCCATGGTCTGGTCCAGGTAATCCTTGACCAGCTGTACGTCCATGGTAACCCCTCTTTTTCTCACACTGTAAAAGGAAAGAGTATTATAATCCATACTTATCCTCCCATGATTGCATGAATCTTCCGATCATCTTTTTCAGTCCGGAAGCATTTTTTGCCTGGAAGCCTTTTTTCAGATTCCTGTACTTATCAGTCATCAAAATATAAGGAATCCTGATATAATCCCGGATCAGACCAGCCAGCCGTTCGGCACTGTGACCGTCGCAGGCATCCATATAGCGGTCAACAAAAGCTCCGGCCTCCTGGGAAGGCTTATAGTCCCTGATTTCTCTCAGATAATCAGTCAGCTCGTTCTGGGTATGGAAGACCGGTCCGGGAAGATCTTCAGGATATTTCAGATAGAAGCCCCTGTTATAGGTGATGGCATCATAACAGAAAAAGACGATAGGCTTTTCAAGCAGGGCATATTCGAAGATGACCGAGGAATAATCGGTAATGAGCATATCCGAAACCATCATATAGTCATTTGTCGGGAAATCCCGAAGGACCCGTATATTGTCATATTCTTTATCGACAATATCATTCTGCATAACCGGATGGGGACA
>CADBME010000372.1 GCA_902795715.1 uncultured Lachnospiraceae bacterium
GCAGATGAGATCAATTACAAAGAGTTATCCGACAGAGTCAGACAGTTCAAGGAAACTGAGGAAGGAGTTAATGATATGTGCGATATATTGGATGAAATGAGAAACGATGTAAGAATTGAAAACGCAAAAAAGATGATTGATGATGGCTCTTTATCACTAGAGAAAATAGCAGAGTTCTCCGGTCTCTCAATTGATAAAGTCAGAGAGCTTGCAGGCAATAAGTCAGCCTAATAAGATAACAAGACAAGTACAAAGCTTGAGGACTCACGTTAAAGTGAGTCCTTTATTTTATAACTTAATATGTTTATCCAATCTAAATATGTCAGGATTATTATCTTGATAGTAAACAGAACAAAAAACGAACATATTTTCAGTGGAGAGGCATATAACAATAAGAGACAATAAAACAAATCACAGATTCACGTAAGATCACTGAACAAATCGTTTTCGTGAATATTAATATGATTATGAATCTAAACATAAAACTAATTAATGATTGATTAAACGATCCAAACGCTGCGTACGATCAATAAATTAATTCTGATATGAATGATTGATCGATTAGAATCAAATAAAAAGATCGTACGAGCGATTCAGGATTAATCTATCGAATGAATCATCATAAACATACAAATAAAAAGATCATAACGAATGAACGATCATGAATCAGTTAATCATTGATCATGAATACACATAATGAATTGATATAAGTAATCGGACCTGATAATCATAGCCGGATCCTGAAACACATTAATTCAAATCATATAAGCAGCCATATCCACGTTATTCCCAATCTAAATATACTCCCCATTCACCAAAATATTAATTATACCGAATTAGATATAGAAGAAAATAAGTATACCCTGTAATGGATTGATCTGATGATAATAGTATTTTCGGGTTTAATGGTCTACTGATTATCTATGATGATTACAGATATATTCCTGCTAACGGATAGCTTTATTCGTGATTTTTAAAATGAGAGTTAAACAAATTATATGCGGCTATTTGAAAAGCACAATTTGATTAAAGACCAAGTTGGCATAGATGAATAAAAACTCTATTCGTGCTCATATATACAATAACAAATGATAGGGGAGTGTTTAATTCAGAGATTTAGCAGGGAATTGCTACCGGTTCCTTTTTTCTGTTATTTAGCTCTTCCCTGCAATTTTTATCTTCATAAATACGTAAATAACTGCTAATCATTATTCAATTAATTCGAACCCCAAAAAGTTGATTCAAAACTTCTTAGTCAATATATTTCTTTACTCCATCTGGTGTCTGTATATATGCTTTCTTTTTGCGGCAATCATATTTGGCAATTGGCTTATTGCATACTTTCGCTTTTTGAATTGCTGCATTAATTGCAGCATTAACTCTTTTATCCATATCCTGGTCTTCAGAACTCAAATCATCGGTGTCTTTGCAGTCTGAAGTTACTATATGTATTACATATTTACCAATCTATTCCCTTTCGCGATGCTGCTTCTCATTAAATATTTTATAATTGACTTATTGGAAAAAAACACCGATAATGGTATCAAATGATACCACAGGAGAGTTATAACATTGTCTGACGAGAAATCCAGAATTGAGAGCAAATTAGATATCCAGGCATATCTTCAAGATCTCAATTATGCGTTGGATCATGGCGCTGAAGTTAGGTTTCAAATAGATAGAATTGTTGATAACAACAGAGATGAACAATATACAAATAAATATACTATTAGTGATTTGTTTCCTAACGATAACCCAGTTGATGTATTAAAAAAGGAACTTCGTAATCTTAGTATTGATGATTATATTAGGACAGTAAAAGATACAAGATTTAAGAATAGAAGCGAGATGCGTGAGTTTGGGAAAATATATTCTGGTAGAGATGTTTATATAAAGATTCGTGTTGAATTGCTAACTAATAATGGTAATCATACGGTTTTTATAATGTCGTTTCATTATGCTGAAACACCGTTTACAGAGAGTATATTTCCCTACAGATTGTGAGGATTTAGTATGAGCAAAATAACTAGGTTATGCCCTATTTGCATGGAAAAACATGATGTTAAAACTATCCATGTTAAGGAGACTAATTTCTTTAAGGGACAGCATGTGGAATATGATGCCCAATATTCATATTGTGAACTTACGGATGAATCTTATGCAGATGAAGAACAACTCACGTCAAACGATATTGCTATGAAAAATGCTTATCGTGAAAAGATGGGGCTTCTTACATCTGATCAGATTTCCGAGATCCGTTCCAAGTATAAGATCAGCCAAACTGATTTATGTATATTACTTGGTTGGGGTCAAAAGACAATTACACGTTATGAGAGTCATCAGGTACAGGACAATGCTCACGATTCAATTTTAAGGAAGCTTGACCGAGATCCGGAATGGTTTTTGGAATTGTTAAAAGAAGCCAAGGATTCAATTTCTGATTCTGCATATGCAAAGTACTATGAAACCGGCTCCATATTATTTGAGCATTATCATGACAATTATTTAAAGCTAGCCATAATGTCAAAGTATACTAAGTATATAAATAAGCCGGAAGCCAATGGCAATAAAGAATTATCCCTTGATGTAGTAGTTGATATGATCAACTACTATGCCAATTCAAGTAATGTAACAGGATTATATCTTGTTAAACTTTTGAAAATGCTTTGGTATGCAGATGCTCTCTCCTTCAAGCGTTTCGGACATGCAATTTCAGGCTTGGTATACCGTTCCCTTCCTATGGGTGCGGCGCCTATAGCTTACGAAACTATTATTGATCTTAGTTCTATATCATATGATGAAATCGATTGGGGAGATGGAATAGGCAAAAAGATTGCAAAGACTAACGTCGATGATTATCCCTATCTTAACATTGAAGATATAGAAGTTCTCAAAACTGTTATAAATAGATTTGGAAAAGCAACAACAGAAGAAATCGTTGAAGCAATGCATAAAGAAGATTCTTATACTAAAACCACAAAGAAAGATATCATTCTCTATAAATATGCATGTTCATTAAGTATAGATTAATACTCCTGTTCTCTTACGGTTTGCTTTGAGATCAACATATATGGTGTTTATGCTAGTTATAATTTTTCCGACCAAAACAGTAGCCGGATGTTATTTGGGTCGCACTTTTTTTAGCGCCTACACGTTCAATAACACTGTCATCTTTTACATCACTTACTTGATCTAAAGTTAAAGAATTCTGTTCTATAGCTAATGATGAATGGATTGACTTTATGCGATTATCTCTACGCAGTTTGGAATTCTTTGAAAGTTGCTCAGATATCGTTATTCGACCGGTTAGTTCGGCAATTTCAATCACTAGATTAGTAATGTCATCTGTCATAGTAAATGGCGGAACATACGATTCACTCATAAAAACTCCTATTACGACTATTATAAAACCTAGTCAAGAGAATAAACAAAAAGCCCAATCCTTACAAATAATTATAACATTCGAATTAACTGATATATCTCAATTCTTTTCAATCTCTATTACTTATAAATAGCTCAAAACTATCCAGTTCATTATCCGCACCGTTTAACAGATTCATATAAAAACGATTCAGATATTCAATAGTCGGATGGACATCATATGCTGTTGATGAATAGCAGCTTCTGACTAATGCATTCCTGTAATAATCACTGTTATTCTTAAAAGGCGTGTTATTTACGTTATATCCGAGTGACTTAAGATAAAGTTCAATGAATACGGCGGTAGCACTAGTATTCCCTTCTGCAAACGGATGAGTTTGCCAGATCTTTCTGGTGAACTCAGACAGATGATCTATATCTTCTTCTGTCATCGGAGATGAATATGTATACTCTTTCTCGTCTTCCATTATCAGATTAAGCTGGCTCTTTATTGATAAATGATCCGAATAATAAACAGAATCTCCAAGAAGGATCGGTTCACGTTTACGTATGTTATAAGTTCTGAATTTACCGGTTATATCAGGATCAAATACATCATCAAACAGCACCGAATGAATAACCAGCAAAAAGTTGGTATTCATGTTGAAATCAGAGAATTCCAGCATTTGAGCTATACGCAATGAAACGGTGTCAGCCTCATGCTGTCGTGTGCCGGAAGAACCGTATTCCTTTTTAAGAGCCTGATCTATCTCATCATAAGTCTTCTTCCCTGCTATGTTCTCATCAGCAAGTTTAAGAAGGTATTTCGAGGGTTTCAGACCATCAACAGCCTGAAGTCCTGTCGCAGCATCCCATATGTTTCTCTTATATTCCCGGTCACTGCTCTCAGGGATAACTTCATAAGGAATGCTCTCGCCAAAACCACTATCTTTATAGGTATCTTTTATTTCTTTAAGAATGCTATCTGTTCCCTGCTTGTAATTTGATTGACGATTCTTAAACTCTCTAAGTAATTCTTCTCCTGAATAACCTTCAACGATCAGTTGGGCAAGGAGGTTTTCGGGAGTATAAGAATCAATTAAAAGATCAACAGATTTCGAAGGTTGAGAACTCGTGTTGCAAACGATATTCTCCCGCTGCAATACATTTATGATCTGCTTCTCAACGGATTGTGTATAAAGGCTTAATTCATAGGATCGGATCCGCTCATTTAATTTAACCGGTGATACAAAACCGTTATCCGTGAGTGCAACAAGACGGTTGATAACGGTTTTATTGGTAACTCCAATGGCCTTGGATATTTCGATTGGAGTAAATCTGTATTTACCGTTGCTGACCAAATACAATAAGAGCTCTTTCTCTCTTATTGATAAGTTGGAAAGTAGTTTATTCAGTGTATTTCCGGGCATATGGATACTCCTGTGAAATTAATCTGCGCCGATGAATTTACACTAATATTACACTATTTCTTCACTAATTCGAACAGCTCAGATACAATATTTTTATACCATATGATATTAATTCACAGCTCATACAGATCATCTATTGTAAAAAGTTGAACCTTTTCAGGATTGGCATTCTCTTTTACCCATTTGGAATAGCCTGATAAAGAGAAGAACAAATATTTAACTTCTTCGTAATGCTTATCTATAAGACCTCTCCTGTTCATCAGAGAGTCATATACATCTTTGTCTATCACATCATTCGTGAATTTACACTCTCCGATAACGAATTTTTTACCTGAATTATCTATGCCAACAACATCAATATCCGTAGGCACACGATCGTGATCCATGCCCCACCAGTTACCAACGATGGATATAAAGCAATTCCAATAACCTTCTAAGCCGTGAAATAACGTATAGTACCGGCACATTTCTTCAAACACTTTTCCCATGAACAGGTGCAGTTTATCTTTAACATAGTTTAAATAGTACACATCACCACGGTTCATCTCTATAGCTGCTTTTGCAGACGGAATAAAACTATACCAGAATCTATACATTCCATCTGTGATCTCATATGCTGTCTTCTTACTGCTATCTCTTTCAGTAACAGGAGTTACTTTTGATACAACACCTATAGTACATAAACCTTTTAGAATATATGTCAAAGTAGCTGTAGATACATGTGCTTTATCAGCGATTTCATTTACTTTATTCGCTCCGCCGGCACAAACCTCTATGACCGTATTATATGTATATATTGATCTGAATTCCTGTGTTAAAAGATTTAAAGGCTCTTCATATAAATAGCCTGACGGTTTGAAGAAATTATTTATGAGATTCTCATCTAGTGACAGATTATCATCAAATAGTGTCAGGTATTTGGCTACACCGCCGGTAACGCCATAAACTATGGCTTTTTCTTCATTGGTATAATTGGGAACAAACTCAGCTGATTCCATATAGTTAAATGGCTTAAGAAATATCTGATTAGTACGTCTGCCAAAAAGGGGACTCTTCTCACTGAGTATCTCTTTCTCCATAAAACTTATGGCGGAACCGCATATGATCAAATAAACATTTTTAGAAGAAAGAATTGTATCAACAGCTGCCTGAAACCTGGACAGAAAGGATTCATCCGCTTCAGCCATGTAAGGAATCTCATCCAGTGCTAAAACAATCTTTTTCTTATCACTTAAATTACCAATAAAGCTGAAGAAGGCCTCAAGATCATCAAAAGCACCACCTGAAAGTTCAGGTGCAAGATCACTTATAAGCTGAGCGGACCACTTTCTGACATTATCTTCAAGACTGATCTGACTGGCTACATAATAAGAACTCTTCTTACGTTTTAAGAATTCTGTAATAAGTCTGGACTTCCCTATTCTTCTGCGGCCATATATGACCGTCATCTGAAATCCGGGTTTTCTATATGTTTCTTCAAGTACATTAAGCTCGATATTTCTGCCGATAAACATAAGCCGCTCCTTGCTAAGTTATAA
>CADBME010000373.1 GCA_902795715.1 uncultured Lachnospiraceae bacterium
GTGGATTTCAACTCCGTATTCTTCCAATCCAATACTGGAGAAATTATCTGCGAGCAAGGCCGCAATCAGATTCTTCTCCACAACAAAGTTTTCTGAGAGGCTTCCCAAAGCAAAAGCAATCTGTACGCTTCGTTTATAATCATTCCCTATAAAATCCAATACGGTAACATATTTTTTCCCTTCATATTTTCTTAGTCCTCTCCCCAACTGCTGAATGAATATTGTCTGTGAATCTGTTGGCCTTAGAAAAAGTACCATATTGACACCAGGAATATCGACCCCCGATGTATGACAAGCCAGTCGTGAATATAATGTTTGTTACAAGCCGCTTCCATTAAGCGGCTTAAAATT
Organism: uncultured Lachnospiraceae bacterium; assembly: GCA_902795715.1. The sequence goes on from CADBME010000373.1 coordinate 352, forward strand.
TTAAATGGCACTCATGGTTTACCATTTACCTATGAGGGCATTATTCCTTCCCATCGTCAAAAAAGGGAGAGGGTCTGCCGCATGGCATTCACTCTCCCTTATGTCTGTCGGATTATTTCCGATTATCCGTCAAAGCCACTTTATCATTTTCGCCTGATCAGTACCGGTTTTGTCCAGGCACTGTAGTAGGTCTTTCCCTTCACCGTCTTGTAGGCTCTAGCCCGGAAGTAAGCCTGCTTCCAGGAAATAGCTTCTTTGAGCATGACTCCCGAATAGGTCGTTTGGGTAACTTTCCGGGTCAGGGTTTCCTTCCTGGCAAATGTCTTATTCTGGCAGGCGGATAGTTCATATCCGGTGACAGAATACCTGTGATTGAAGTTCAGGTAGAGCTCCCCTGTGTGGGTCTTGTATCCATCCAGGAAAGATCCATAGGGATTAAGGGGAGTCGGAATCTGGTATCCGTCCGTGAACTTTATCACGTAATCGCAGGTCTTAGGATAGGCTCCACTCTTAACTCGCTTATTCCAAAGACTTTTCTTCCCCTTGAAGATGATCATACGGCAGTCACACTGGTCCAGGGCTCCGACCACCCCGCCCTGGATTTTGGTCACTGTGGATGGAATCGTCAGATACTTGATATTAAAGCTTTGGAAGAATGCATCATTACGTATGGTCCTCACATTTTTGCCGATGGTGACATTCTTCCTCTTCGTCCCGGCCAATCTGGGATAGCTTACAAGAACTGTCCCTTTTTTGTTATAGAGGATATTTTTTTTGGCACTGAAATATTTATTATCTTTATGCACACTAATCCTGGTGTGGACCGGGAGACTCTCAATCTTTTTAACATTTTTTCCAATCGTCAGCTTCAGACTGGTGGTACCCTCCTGATAAACAAAGTTTAGTTTTTTAATCCCGTTTCCTGTATTAATACTCTTCAGATACGGGCAAAGTTCAAATACCCCATAGCTCATGGAGGTCACAGAATCTGGCAGTCTGATTGTCCTGAAGCAGGTATGCTTGAAAGCACGCTTCTCTATGGTCTTCAGATTCTTTGAAAATGTTATGCTCTTCAGCCTGCTGTTGGCAAATGCGTTGGCGCCGATGGTCCTGACCGTGGCGGGCATTTTATAGTTGCTGCTCCCATCTCCCGGATAGGCGATGATCTTTGTTTTTGTTTTATTAAAGATCACTCCCCGGGCAGAAGAGTATTTTGGATTTTTGGCTGCCACGACGAATCTTTTCACGCCGGAAGTATCGAAGCTCAACGGGTCGATGGAGGTGACGGATGCCGGAATATATACCTTGTCCAGGCTCTTTCTGAACATCCAGGCTCGTTCCGTATAGCCCGCCTCATTCGAACTCCTTCTGCAGGCATCCAGGATATTCTTTCCGATCCTGGTAACTGAGTTGCCTATGGTGATATCCTGAAGGTTCGGCGTATAGATAAAAGCACATTTGCCGATATAAGTTACCCCGTCGCCAATCACGATATGTCTGATCTGTGTCCGCAGAGCAAAAGGAGAAGCTTTCCCGCATTCCCAGTAATCCATAAGCTCGGTGGGATAATCATAGTCATACATGGGACCTGTACCCGTGATGGTCACGGTTCCCGATTGTTCATCAAATGTGTAACTGACATTCTTCCCGCATGGCCCGCTGGCCAGAGGCTCTCTGTCACCCTCCTCCGCCCGGGCTTCCATGCCCGGTCCGGCCATGATCAAAGAACAGGCAAAAAGTATAAGAAGAATCAAGACTTGTTTTTTCATAAATATCCATCCCTTTCTCTTGTATGATGTTTATAGAAGCAGAAACACCATATTCCTTTCTTTTTTATATCGTGGTTTAATACATTCAGATACTGTGGACA
>CADBME010000374.1 GCA_902795715.1 uncultured Lachnospiraceae bacterium
CAACCTACCGTCTTTATGAAGAGCTGGGACCGGCAAAATGCCTTTCCTATCTGGAAAATATGGATTTCCGCGGCCTGGATGAGAATGATTATAAATACAATACGACCTGTCTTGGCGGATTTACCAACGGAGTAACCCCCATCGAGATGGCATCCGCCTATGCAGCCCTTGCCAACGACGGCCTTTTCCGGACCCCCGACTGTATCGTAAGGATTACAGACTCCCAGGGCAATACTCTTTCATCCGGGGCAGAGGAAGGCAGGCAGGTTTACAACAAAGATGCAGCCCGCATGATGACTGATGTTCTGACGACCGTTGTAGAAAGTGGAACGGCGAGAAACTGTAAGCTCGACAACATGCCGGCCGCCTGTAAAACCGGAACCACCACCTCCAATGTAGACGGGTGGCTTTGCGGATACACTCCATACTATACAACCGCTGTCTGGGTGGGAAAAGATCTTTACGAAGCCCAGGAAGGACTTAAGGGAAATACCTATCCGGCCTATATATGGACAGACTTTATGAAGAAAGCCCATATGGGGCTGGCCAGAAAAGAATTTGAAAAAGCCCCGGAAAAAAAGGAATCCAAAGACTATGAAGAACCCACAGAAAGCTCGGAAGAAGACATGAACCCGGAAATTAAAAACCCGGAAGTAGAAGTACCTGATTTTTCAGAGGATAACCCCGAAATGGAATCTCCGGACGTGGAAGAAGACGAAGAAGAATACGAAAATGGAAACGCGGATGATATGGAAGACGGAGGAAACAATAGCGATGAGAATGAGGGGGGCGAAGAAGAACAGCCGGGTGTGCATGACATAGACGGCGGCAATCCCCAGGAGAACGGAGGCGGACAGGAAAACGGGTATAATGTAGAAGTACAATGAGGATAATGGGACAGTGGGGACGTTTCATATTGTCCCACTTTGTTAAACATGAAACAAAGTGGGACAATATGAAACGTCCCCACTGTCCCATTTTTTCAGCCTTAGTCATCTTTAATGGTGTGATAAATCTTATATTCTTCCAGCCTGGTCTTGATCCTGTCGTGAGGATCAAGGAAGGGGCTGATGGAACCATTGTGGTTGAGAGAGTCGATCAGAAGGGCGATGTATTTGGAAACATCGCAGCTTACATACCATGGGCGTTCTAACAGCTCCGGATCCTGAAGGGTGGAGTTGGTCGTGAGTACCTTGTAGATCAGTCCGTCCTGATAAGCTTTGTCAAATATCTCCAGGCCTTTGGTAAACATGCCGAAGGTGGAGAGACAGAAGACTCTTTTGGCCTTTCTCCGTTTTAATTCCCTGGCCACATCCAGCATGCTTTCTCCGGAGGAGATCATGTCATCGATGATAAGGACGTCTTTTCCATCGACGGTGTCTCCCAGAAATTCATGAGCGACAATAGGGTTTCGTCCATCTACGACAAGGGAATAATCTCTGCGCTTGTAGAACATGCCGATATCGACTTCAAGGACATTGGCAAAATAAATGGCTCTCTGCATAGCGCCTTCGTCAGGGCTGATTACCATCATATGGTCACTGTCGATTACCAGATCGCTGGTGGATTTGAGCAGGGCTTTTACAAACTGATAGGTGGGCATGATATTGTCAAATCCCATCAGGGGGATGGCATTCTGTACTCTTGGGTCATGGGCGTCGAAGGTAAGAATGTTATCGACTCCCATATTGATCAACTCCTGGAGAGCAAATGCACAGTCCAGGGATTCTCTGGAGGATCTTCTGTGCTGACGGCTTTCATAGAGGAAAGGAAGGATAACAGTGATACTCTTGGGTTTGCCGGAAGCGGCTCCGATCAAACGTTTCACATCTGCGTAAATATCATCCGGAGACATATGGTTTTTGTGGCCGCAGACCGTGTATTCCAGACTGTGGTTGAGCACGTCCGCTATGATGTAGAGGTCAGTACCCCTTACGGATTCGTGGATCAGCGCTTTGGCTTCACCGGTACCGAAACGGGGGCAGGATGCCCCGATCAGATAAGAATCCTTTGTATAATCTTCAAAAACGGATTCACTGGCATGAATATTCACGTGATTGTTACGCCAGCGGACAATATGAGAGTCGATAAGATCTCCCAGACCTTTGCAGCTGGGGTGTACCAGAATGCCAAGCTTGCCCACCGGGGCCGTCGAATATCTGCTTTCGATAGGTTTCATGGGTGACGTCTCCTTTCTCCGGAATGATCGGATAGAGTTTCCGTCGCATTCGCCTTTGCGATGACGATGGAAATCACTCCAGGCGCGATTCCAGGATAAGTTTCTTTATTGTAAACGATTGTGGATTGCGACAAAAAGATCGTAAAATGTGAAAACACATGAATAAGTTAGGAATATAAAACTTATAGCATTATCCCGGTTATTTAGTCAAGGGAAGATAATGCTATCTTGAGGCGAATATCTTCGCCAATAATGTGCAATGGAATATAGGACTCCAACAAGCGTGAGAATATTCTTTCGGAGTAGGTGTGACTGATCTGCTCCAGTGAAAGATTGGTATTGATGATCGTGGAGGTGCCGGCCTGGAGTCTTTCATTCAGGCAGGTAAAAAGACTCGAATTAACAAAGGCATTGTTCATTTCGGTTCCCAGATCATCAATAATCAGAAGCTCACAGGTAAAAATAAGATCTTTCGTGGCGGAGTCACTGTTTTCACGGCCAAAAGTATGGTCCGCAAGAATCTCAAAGAGACGGTGGGCAGAAAGATAGAGGACACTGTGTCCCTGTTTAAGCAGGGCATCTGCAATACAGTGGGAGAGAAAACTCTTGCCTACGCCTGTATTTCCGAAAATCAGGAGATTGTTCTGCTTCAACGTCCGGTCTTTGACCGGACCTTTGCCAAAAGCGCGGATAAAGTCGAAACTTGTCTGCAGGATTTCATCGATATTGTCCCTGGGGGAAATGCTTTCGCCTTCCAGTTGATCCGGGTAATAATCCGTCCGGAAGTGATGGAAATTTTCCCTGGCCAGCACAGAGTCCATGTTGGACTGTCCGTAAAGGAGGCTGGTGATTTTGTCCAGGAAACAATGACATTTTGTGTTTCCAATGTAGCCGGTGTCCCTGCAATCCGGGCAATCGTATACCGGATCCAGCCAGTCGCCAGGATAACCCTTCTCCACCAGCAGACTTTTCTTTTTGGCTGAGAGGGAGGCAATTTGTTGGCGATGGGCATTCTCAAGGGCCTCTTTATCCTCATCCTGATCCAGGTAGAGAAGCTCTCTTACATGGGACCCGGTCAGAGCCGCCATCTGTTCATTGATCTTTCTTATTTCAGGAATCTTCTCCTCCGCCATCTGTATCCGCTCTGTTGCCAGGCGATAGTTTTTCATACGGATCATGTCATATTCCCGCATAATATCCCTGTATTGCTGGTTGGAAAGAGCCATGGTTATTTCCTCCTGCGTGAAAGCAGCCGTTCTTCCAGTTTGCGGTAATCGTAATCTCTCTGATCAAAATTGTGGAAGGAATTCCTGCGTCCTGTAGATCCCGTCGGCAGGCCCGATGCGGGAGATTGTTTTTTCTTTGATTTGTTTTCCTGATGGTGTCTGTCCAGTTCTTCCACATCTTTTCTGGAGCGAACGCCTTTTTTGTGCCAGTCTTCTATAATACTGTTTGCGTATTGAAAGCTGGGCTGATGGACAGTCAGAAGTGTCCGGCTGCAGGCTTCAATGATGAGGTCGGCAGGCAGGCCCAGCTGTGTCCAGTGACGGATGTACTCCAGCTCGGCAGGTGCCGGCCCGCGACCGGACAGGCCCAGGGCCTTCATTACAGGAAAAACATGCTCTACATATTTATCGGATTCTTCTTTGGCTGCCGCAACGGTAGTGATACCCTTGCGGTACCATTCTATGGCGACTTTTTCAATATAACGTACATTCTTTTTGCCGCGGCCGGCACAGTATTCAATCAGGTATTCCATCAGTTCGGTGGAAAAATCCAGCTGATCCCTGATATAGCACAGGCTGTTGAGTTCATTATGGGAAAAAGGCCGTCCCAGATAGGTCTCGGCCATGAAAATCGTCCGTCCCAGATCCGTCTCTTCTCTGGACTCTTCCAGTTCTTTAGGCGTCAGAGTCACTTTGTCGGGAATAGATTTGTCTTCTCGCGATGGATTGGCTTCTGCACTTAGGGAGGAAGGAATTTCATCCGGAAAACTTTCAGTCTGTACCCCTTTTTTCGGTCCGGATTCCTTTCCGGTCTGCCCCCTGTCCGCAAGGGCAGGATCCTGAAGGGTCAGGGGTTTTAACAAGCCTGCTTTTTCCCAGTAGGAGACTGCCCGGAGAATATCTTTTTGTGTGAGATTCAGACGGTCGGCCAGGATATCCGGGGTTACAGGAAGGCCGCTCCCCAGGAGCCGGAGGATCATCAGGTAAATCTTTACGTACTCTCCGTCTGCAGTACACATTGCCCCGTCGATGAAATCGTTTGGAAGCACAGTATAATTAAGCTGTATATTGTCTGTAATCTGTATTGGAGAATCTGTCATAATTTCACCTTGTCCTCTTTTGCTGTTGGCTCGCAATCCCCTTGTTTGTGCGGCTGAAGACCATCATAACATAAGTTTTATGAAAAATACAGAAGGGAAAAGGAGGAGACATGTGGAGAAAACGGTGGATAGTCAGTGGATAGGCCGTGGATAAACAGGGGATTCATCCAGGGGTCAAAGCTTATGCAAAGCTGTGGATAAAGTGGATAAGTCTGTGGACAATTCCATCATTAACAATATTTCGTGGCAGGAAGGGGCTTTTTAGCAGAGTAAGTCATAGATATAGATTGATCTTTTGTGATAAAAATGTGGACAAAATGTAGAAAAACCCGGAAAACAGTATCTGTTTTCCGGGAATAATAATAATAATTTGTGGATAAATTCTTTCTATTTAAGAGCTTTAAGAGCTGGCTTCAGGACTCACGGATAAGGTTTTCCCCGATTTCCACAACGTTGCCGGCTCCCATAGTGATGATCAGATCACCGGCTCCGGCTTTTGAACGGATAAAGTCTTCGATCTCTTTAAAGCTCGGGAAGTAGAAGGCATCTGTTCCCTTTTCCAGAAGAAGATCCAGGATGTCGCGGGAAGAAATCGTACCGGGATCCGGTTCCCTTGCGGCATAAATATCCGCAAGAATCACGTGATCTGCACCTGCCAGGGCATCTGCAAAGTCCGGTAGAAAAGCCAGAGTTCTTGTATAGGTATGAGGCTGGAAAATAACCCACAGCTCATTGTGGTCCACTTCCCTGGCCGTGGAAATAGTGGCACGGATTTCAGTGGGATGGTGGGCATAGTCATCAATGACTGTGGCCTGTCCCAGTTTCCCTTTGTATTCGAAACGCCGATGGGTTCCCCCAAAGGAAAGAAGGCCCTTTGAGATTTCCTCTTCCGAGAGGCCTATATCCAGAGCACAGGCAATAGCAGCAAGGGCGTTGAGCACGTTGTGCTGTCCTTTTACGGAGAGAGAAAATCTTCCGCTATCCACACCATCTTTGACAAGAGTGAAGGAGGCGTTTCCCAGGTCATCATAGGAGATATCCCGTGCCCTGTAATTGTTTTCCGGATTCAGGCCGAAGGTGATGACAGGTCTCTCCAGATTCTCTGTCACTTCCTTAAGATGGACCATATCCCCGTTGGCAATGACTTTTCCTCCCGGAACCGTCTGGGAGGCGAATTGATGGAAAGAACAGATAATATCGTCAATATCCTTGAAAAAGTCCATATGATCCTCCTCCACATTTAAAATGATGGAATAGAGAGGATGGAATTCCAGAAAACTGTTGGTATACTCACAGGCCTCTGTCAGGAATAAATCGGAAGCGCCAACCCGGATGTTTCCGCCGATCCGGTCCAGCATGCCTCCGACGCTGACGGTGGGATCTGTCCCGGCCTGGAGAAGTATGTGGGTCAGCATGGAAGTGGTCGTTGTCTTTCCATGAGTTCCGGAGACCCCGATCGACCGGGGATAGTTAGCCATAATCTGTCCCAGAAGGGCTGCCCGGCTCATCATGGGAATGCCGGCTGATCGAGCGGCGCTGAATTCCTCATTGGTCTCATGAATCGCTGCCGTGTAGACTACCAGGTCGATATCTTCGGTAATATTTTCAGCTTTTTGTCCAATCCGGACTTTGGCTCCGATGGATTCGAGATGGTCTGTCAGGTCGCTTTTTTTCATGTCGGAACCGCTGATGGTATAGCCCCGGTCCAGAAGAATTTCGGCCAGGCCGCTCATGCTGATTCCGCCGATTCCGATAAAATGAACGTGAACTGGATGATTGTAATCTAACTGATACATAATAGAATTGCTCCTGGGTAAAAAGATACTTTTTTTGATTTCTCATTTATTTCCGTTCTATTATAAGCGAAGTGATGCTGATTTGCAACCGGCAGCTCTTTCAGATTAAGGTAGATTCAATGTCAGTTTTCCGTGGTCGTGACAGGGACGGTCATTCCTGCACAGGATGATTCCTGCAGTTGGAAAAAGCAAGGCTGATTTATTAGCAGATTGTGCAATTTTGCTATAAAATCCTTTTAATTTCTCTGAGGAAATGGTATAATCAAACAGGATGTAAAATAAATGTGAAGGGGGTGATACGACTTGATCAGGAAAGAAATGATAGCCATGCTTCTTGCCGGAGGCCAGGGAAGCCGCCTTGGTGTTTTAACCTCCAGGTTGGCCAAGCCTGCAGTTTCTTTTGGAGGCAAGTACAAGATTATTGATTTTCCACTTAGCAATTGTATCAATTCAGGTATTGACACCGTGGGTGTCCTGACACAGTATCAGCCCTTGAGGCTGAACCAGCATATCGGTATAGGTATCCCCTGGGATCTTGACCGGAATATCGGAGGAGTTTCCGTCCTGCCGCCCTACGAGAAGTCGGAGAACACCGAGTGGTATTCCGGTACGGCAAATGCCATTTATCAGAATATGGAGTTCATGGAGTACTACCATCCGGATTATGTGGCAATTCTCGGCGGAGACCATATCTACAAGATGGATTACAGCCAGATGCTTGAATATCACAAGAAGAATGAAGCTGCGATTACCCTGGCAACTTATGAAGTTCCCTGGGATGAGGCCAGCCGTTTTGGTCTGGTAGTGACTGACGAGGACAACCAGGTCATTGAATTTGAAGAAAAGCCGGCCAAACCAAGCAGCAACAAGGCATCCATGGGCATTTACATCTTTAACTGGGAAGTGCTTAAGGAGGCTCTTTACGAGCTGAAGGACCAGCCCGGCTGTGATTTTGGTATGCATGTGATACCTTACTGTCATAAGAGAGGTGACAAGATCATGGCCTATTCCTATCAGGGATACTGGAAAGATGTCGGGACTCTCCATGCATACTGGGAAGCCAATATGGAGCTGATCGACATTATACCGGAATTCAATCTCTATGAGGAATTCTGGCGGATCTATACCAAGAGTGATATGATACCTCCCCAGTATTTTGCCGATACTTCGAAGGTGAGCGGATGTATCATCGGAGATGGCACCGAGGTTTACGGAGAGATTTACAATTCCGTAATAGGCTCGGGCGTTATCATCGAGGGCGGGGCCAAGGTGATGGATTCCATCATCATGAGCAATACGGTGATACATGAAGGCGCACATATCGAAAAGGCAATCATTGCCGAGAACTCCATTGTTGGGGCCAACACCCGGATTGGTGTTTTCCCTGAGGCGGAGAATCACTGGAAGCCGGATGTTTATAATGGCGGACTGGTGACAATCGGCGAAGATTCCGAGATTCCTCCGGATGTAGAGATCGGGAAAAATGTGGCAATCATAGGTAAGACAGAAGCCTCGGATTACCCGGATGGAATTCTGGGAAGCGGAGAGTCCCTTATCAAAGCGTAGAAGGCAGGTGAGACAATATGAAAGCGATTGGTATTATTTTAGCCGGCGGTAATAATAAGAGAATCGGCCGCCTGTCAGACAAACGCGCCATTTCTGCACTTCCGATTGCCGGGAGTTACCGGGCTATTGATTTTGCACTGAGCAATATGACCAATTCCAAGGTGTCAAAGGTTGCAGTGTTTCCTCAGTTTAATGCCCGCTCGCTCAATGAGCATTTAAGTTCCGGCAAGTGGTGGGATTTCGGAAGAAAGCAGGGAGGGCTGTTCGTTTTTACTCCCACAGTGACTAAAGATAACAATTTCTGGTATCAGGGCACAGCGGATGCTTTGTACCAGAACATTGATTTCTTGAAAAAGAGCCATGAACCATACGTAATCATAGCGGCCGGTGACTGTGTTTACAAGTTGGATTATGGCAAAGTTTTAGATGCCCACATTGCAAAAAATGCGGACATCACGGTAGTTTATACATCTATGAGTGACACTGAGGATGATCTGACACGTTTCGGCATACTTAAGCTTGATGAAAACGAGCGGATCGTAGAGTTTGAGGAAAAGCCCCTGGTGGCTTCCTCAAAAAATATTTCCATCGGTGTTTACATCATTCGAAGAAGACATCTTATTGAGATTCTCGAGCGCTGTGCAAGAGAGGACCGTCATGACTTTGTAAAGGATGTTCTGGTCCGATATATAGGCGTGCGCAAGATATTCGGGTATCGACTGGATACTTACTGGAGGAATATAGCCACAGTTGAGTCTTATTACAAGACCAACATGGATTTCCTCAAACCAGAGGTCCGTCGGTTTTTCTTCAAGGAGCATCCGGATATCTACTCCCGGGTGGATGATTTGCCGCCGGCAAAGTATAATGCAGGATCAGACATAAAGAACAGTATTGTTTCCTCAGGATGCATTATAAACGGCAGGGTAGAAAACTCTGTGCTGTTTAAGGATGTTTATATCGGAAACAATTGCACGATACGGAATTCTATTATTTTGAATGACGTATATATCGGCGATGACTCGTATATAGATAATTGTATTGTAGAAAGCCGGGATACTCTTCGGCCGGGAACCAATTACATTGGTACGGACGGGGATATCAGAATCGTGATCGAGAAGAACGTAAGGTATATTCTGTAAAAGAATCAAGAGGGGGGATCCTTTGCAGATTACAGACATCAGGATCCGTCAGATCGC
>CADBME010000375.1 GCA_902795715.1 uncultured Lachnospiraceae bacterium
ATTATAACACAAACATGTACCTGTATGGGATAGTTTTTTCGGAGAAAGACTTACACGATTCTTACCGGTCATTAGCCTGCCTTTCATGAAGTCTCAGGCTGCGAATGACTATTCATGAATTTCAAGTCCCTCCATCCTGCTTGTTGCATCAGTGGATATTTTCATGGTAGAATAGCAAAAATAAAGGATATATCTCAACCGATATCCATAAAAATCATAAAAAGGGGAGGTCAGCCAATGAAACTCAGTGCGGCAGACTACAAAAAAATAGCAAGAAATGCCTTGAAAGGCCACTGGTTCTCAGCTATCGGAGCCGGTTTTTTTGCAGTGTGGATGGGTGCCTTTACCTTCTCCATCCTTTCCTGGTTCGAGTATGTGGTTGTTCTCTACCTGGCAGCTTTTTTTCTGGAGTCAATTCCCAATTTCGCCACCATCCTTCTGATCGTAATCCTGGTTATCAGCGTATTCTATTTCTTCTTCGGGGGAGTGATCCGCCTTGGTTATATTGATTATAACCTGGCCCTGCTGGACAGGAGAAAGGCCACTCTTTCCAATCTGGGCCACCATCTCGGCTCCTGGTGGGACGTGATTGCCACCCGCATCTTCCGCTTCTGTCTCATGAGTCTTTTGTATTTTCTCTTTATCATTCCCGGAATCATAGCTCACTACTCTTACGCCATGGTTCCCTACATCATCGAAGAGAAACCGGATTTTAACCTGGATGATGTCTTCCGGGCTTCAAGACACATCATGAAAGGGCATCGTTTTGAATTATTCTGGTTAAGACTCAGTTTCTTTGGCTGGTATCTTCTGGGTTTTCTGACTCTGGGACTCGGCCTCTTATTTGTCATTCCCTATAAAAATGCTGCCGAGGCCGCCTTCTACAACGAAATCTCAGGAAGAGCCGATGCCTATTACGGAAGGCGAAAAAACAAACATGACAGAATTCAGGAGGAAAACCATGCTGCATAAGAATCTCTACCTGATCGGTTTCATGGGGAGCGGAAAAAGCACCATTGCAAAAGTCCTTGCCTCCCTGACCCGGGCAGACTGTATTGAAATGGACCAGGCCATCGAAAAAAGCCGGAATATGACTATTAGCTCGATTTTCGAAAAATACGGCGAGGAATCCTTCCGGGATTCGGAAACCCAACTCATAAAGGACCTTTCCCAAAAAGAAAATCAGATCGTATCCTGCGGGGGCGGTGCCGTTCTCCGGCCGGAAAACGTGGCCATGATGAAAAACAGCGGCCGGATCATCCTGCTGACCGCTTCTCCCCAAACTATCTGGAAGCGGGTCCGATACAGCACAAAGCGGCCGATTCTGAATGGGCACATGGAACCTGATTATATCTCCCGGCTCATGGAAAAAAGACAGCCGGCCTACCAAAGTGCAGCAGACCTCACTGTGAACACTGACGGAAAAAAGCCCAAAGCCATCGCAGAAGAAATCCTGGACCTCTTATAGGTCCGGGATTTTTCTTGCTTAATTCTGACTTAATTAAGAAAAAAACATCTTCTTGATGTGGTCTACAGGCATCTCCTGCCCCGTCCACAGCTCAAAGGATGCCGCTCCCTGATACAGAAGCATATACAGACCGTTAAAACAGGGTGCACCAATCTCCCTGGCCATGCAGAGAAGTTTTGTCTGTCCGGGATTGTAGATAATATCCGCAACAATCAGGTCTTTCCTGAGAAAAGAGGAATCCGGCAGGGGACAAAGGTCCGTATCCGGAGCCATTCCCACACTGGTGGCATTGGTAAGAATATACGAGGAATCAATAGAATCTCTAAGGCCCTCATTGTCCGGAAGGGCATGGACCGTAACTATGCAATCCGTCTGGCGGTTCAGCTCCTTTGCAATCTCCTTCACCCGCTCATAATTGGCACTCCTTCGGTTAAAAACCCGGATTTCCTTCATGCCGTCAAGAGCTGCCTGGACCAGGATGGCCGTCGCTGCTCCGCCGGCCCCAAGCAGAGTCATGGTCTTACCCCTCAGATCATAGCCCTCCTCCAAAGCCGACCGCATAAAACCGGTCCCATCCGTCGTATGACCGACCAGAATGCCATTTTCATTGACAACAGTATTGACCGAACCACTGATTCTGGCCGCAGGACTCAGCCGGTCCGCCAGCCTGCACATGAGATTTTTATCCGGCATGGTCAGATTCCATCCCCTGACCCCCATCAGGCGAAGACCTTCCACTACCCTTTCAAGCTCCTCCTTTCCCACATCAAAGCACAGGTAACGGTAATCCAGACCAAGCTTTCTAAAACTCTCATTATGCATCAGAGGGGATATGCTATGGGCAACCGGTCTTCCGAGAAGACCTGTGAGGACGGTAGTCCCTGTAATTCGATACTCATTCATGAAGACTCTCCTCCTACATCTTTTGTTTTGTTTTTCTAATCACTGCGCACAAATGATTAATACTACATTAATGACAAAAAAACCACTGGAAATTCATGAAAATATCATATATGATGAAATCAGAACAGGACCGCCGATCCGAAGTTGACCGGCAGGCTATACATAAGATACAAGAATCAGGAGGTTATGAAAAATGAGAGGTTATGAACTTGCACAGATTCTGAAAGAACAGGGAATCACAGTAGAAGACGTAGCAGCTGAAATCGCTTACAGAAAAGAAACCAATGCACTCAGCAACAATCCGCAGAACGAAGCATTCAACGATATGACACTCAGCCAGCTTCTCCGCATCAAAGAGATGTGGGACATCTAAGCCGGGCATCAGCATCATAAGACATTATAAGAGACTGCCCTGATAAACAGCCATAGCAAACCGGCAGGATTTCGTGTATCAATACATGGAATCCTGCCGGTTTTTTCATGAGAGGACGGCAGACCGGGTCATATAGACTCCTGGGGATTCCCTATCGATACATCGAAAACCTTCCGGTTTCCGCCACCCACAATAGATTGACTGTCTGCTGACCGTCTGCTGACCGTCCTGTTTTAGTAAAAAAGCTGTGCTTCCGTCAGCAAAATGTGACCTTATTGGAGTTTGTTCAGAGATTTAACATTTATTTAATATTGTTATTTGTATAAATATCACATATTTCAATAAATTTGTGCTAAAATATTTTTAATATTTTCGACCGTAATACAAAACATCACATTCTGAAGAATAATCCTACAGAAAGCAAGAGGGATCCTTCCGTCGAAAGGAGGTTGCAATGGACCATAACCGCTATCAAGAATTCCATTCCGCAAATCGATATAGCAGCTCCAAAACCATGCACTATCTGAATATCGCCATACGCACCATGATTCTAGCGCTCCTGGCAGCCCTGCTCCTCTTATTATATCCTGCCCTGACAGGACACGCCCAAACCTATATGGCCACCGCAGACGTAAACGTGCGGGACAAGGCAAGCATGGACTCCTCCGTCATCACATCCCTGAAAAAAGGAGCGAAAGTCAAACAAACAGGTGCGGACGGCCACTGGATCGCTATTCAAACCGATGACCAAACAGGTTATGTATACTACAAGTACCTTAAGAAAGTGGCTGACAGCAAATGGTATGTCAAAGCCACCGCAGTAAATCTACGTCAAAAACCGACAACCGAAAGTTCCAAGCTGGACCTCCTCTATCAGGGAGAAAAAGTTCTGGTCCTCTCAGCCGGCAAAGAATGGTCCAAAGTCAAAACCCGCAAAGGTAAAACCGGATATGTCTGCAACGAATACATGTCCAAAAAGAAGGTAGAAGCAGCCTCTGACGACAGCCAGGATCAGGGGAAAGCCGAAAAAAAGAAACCAGCCTTCAAGCCCAACGCCGATACCGGCCGGCAGCTGCAAAAAGCCGCCGCACACAGACCTAAAATCAACCTTTACCGCCATAAAGCCATAGAAACCGCAAAAAAACATCTGGGAGACAAATACTCCCAGAAAAAACGAAACAAAAAAGGCTATGCCGACTGCTCCTCCCTGATGAGAGACGTCTTCAAAGCCGTCACCGGAGAAGACATCGGCGGAGATACCAGCTCACAAGCTATCATTATGAACGAATACATCTATCCTATCTCCTCCGTCTACGACGCAGCCCCCGGAGATATTGTCTATCATCTGAGCTCCGACAACCACGCCGGAATCTATCTGGGCAACGGACAGGTCCTTCACGCATCCCAAAGCCGGGGTAAAGTGGTAATCTCCTCCTTCCCGGAAGACGGATCCTTCTGGGAATACGGATGCAACGCATCCCTATTCGGCATTATCCGCTAGTGGGACAATGGGGACGTATCATATTGTCCCACATTGTTAAAAAAATATTAAACATGCACTTTATTGTAGGACGGATCCACAGATAGTGTGATTCCAACGCGGACCGGCGACCCTGACGCTCCGGCAAGCTAACAGCATATTCCGACTACAGACCCATCCATCATTTTTAACAATTGATGGATGGGTCTTATGGTTCCGGGGTATTCGCGGACCAATTTCTCATACCCCGGAACCATAGTCTCCATTGCTGTGGATCTCGCCTCCGCTGGGTCTGAACGGTCCGCTTATGGAACCACACTGCCTGTGATCCGTCTGTTCTGCGCAGAAAACTCAGGCTGATATAATCCGTCGTCCCCTGCTCATTCCTCCCTTATTTCACCCCTAAAAAGAACATGAGGGCTGCCCAGGTATAGAGGGGATAGTAAAAACCATGCTGGTCCACACCCTGGGACAGGAGGTCCTGGGCATCCTTGTGGTCAAGGATGCAGAAGCCATCAAAGACTTCGGATCCTTCTGCGCCTGATTGACTCATCTTCGGCATCTCGTCCCGGTTGATGGAAATATAAACAAGGGCGTTGCTCTCATCGGTCATGCCCGGTGTGCTGAATACACAGGGATTGATGATGGCGATCTCATCACTTTCCTGTATCATAATTCCAGTCTCTTCATAAAGCTCCCTGGCTGCTGTCAGTTCAATGGCATTGGGATTGTCATAGTCTTCCGGATCGATGATTCCGGCCGGCACGCTGAGCATATACTGTCCTACAGGATACCGGAATTCCCTGTTCAGGAGGAGTTTTTTCTCCTGACCTTTGATGTTAATGACGACAAAGCAGCTGACTGCGTCGGGAAGATGGGTCTTAAACTCTTCTTCTTCCATCAGGGCCGGAAGGCGGTCCGGCTGGCGGCGGCTGGCTACATAGTATTTGCCCTGGTCCTGTCTTTCAAATTCGTAAAATCTTAAGAATTTTGCATCGTATAGGGTTTTGACCTGGTCTTTTCTCATGGCAATCTCCTCTGATATTCGTCTGTGTTTTTGTTTATATCTTTTTTTATATCTTAAATACAAGATCTGTTATAAGGTTTTGTCCGGCTTTCCGGCCTTTTCCGGGATTGAGGCTTCTTCCCTTTACCCTTCGGCTCCCACAATCTGATTGCCCGTATAGAGCTGATAGTACCTTCCTTTGGCAGCGATCAGCTCATCATGGTTTCCTCTCTCAATGATTCTTCCCTGTTCGAGTACCATAATGCAGTCGCTGTTTTGGATGGTGGACAGGCGGTGGGCGATGACAAAGGTAGTTCTTCCTTTCATCAGCTTGTCCATGCCTTCCTGAACGATTTTCTCCGTCCGGGTATCAATGGAGGAAGTGGCTTCATCCAGGATCAGGGCTGGAGGATCGGCGATGGCGGCTCTGGCGATATTTAAGAGCTGTCTTTGTCCCTGGCTCAGATTGGCCCCGTCTCCGGTTAGGACGGTGTCGTAGCCCTGGGGCAGTTTTTCTATGAAGCTGTGGGCATTGGCAAGTTTTGCAGCGGCTATGACTTCTTCGTCGCTGGCATCCAGCTTGCCATAGCGGATGTTTTCACGGACAGTATCGGTAAAAAGGTGAGTGTCCTGGAGAACCATGCCCAGCGACCTTCTCAGATCAGCCTTCTTGATTTTATTGATATTAATATGGTCATATCGAATCTTACCGTCCTGAATGTCATAGAAACGGTTGATCAGATTGGTGATGGTGGTCTTTCCGGCCCCGGTTGAACCGACCAGAGCAATCTTCTGACCGGGTTTGGCAAACATCTCTATGTCATGGAGGACCATCTTGTTTTCGGTATAACCAAAATCCACACCCAGAAGTTCAATATGTCCTTCCTGCTTCTGATAGGTAGTCGTCCCATCTGCCTTATGGAAATGCTTCCAGGCCCAGCTTCCGGTCCTTTCCCGGCTTTCATGGATGGTACCGTCTTCATCGATTCGGGCGTTGACCAGCATGACATAGCCCTGGTCAAGCTCCGGTTTCTCGTCAAGCAAATTAAAGATACGCTGGGCA
Source organism: uncultured Lachnospiraceae bacterium (assembly GCA_902795715.1). The sequence goes on from CADBME010000375.1 coordinate 6,294, forward strand.
CCTGCCATACCCATGACGATAAAGTTGACCTGCTGGCTGACCTGGCTGATAGGCATGTTAAAACCCTTGTTGAAGGTCAGAAAGCTGGCCAGTTTGCCCAGGGTAAAGCCGCCAAAGTTTCGAATGGCCAGGATGCCTCCGAAAATAGCCACGAGAACGTAGCTGATATTGCCGATCTGACCATTGGCCGGCATGGTTACATTGGCATAGCGGTTGGCCTTGTTGGCGCTGTCCTGAAGCTGGTCATTAATCCGGTTAAAGTCCTCGATATTCTTTTCTTCGTGGTTGAAAACTTTGACAATCTTCTGGCCGGACAACATCTCCTCCACAAATCCGTTGACCGCTCCCAGGTCTTTTTGTTGTCGTACAAAATAGTGGCTGGATAATGAGGCCAGTTTTCTTGTTACAATCAGGGTAACCCCCACCATACAAAGAGTGAGTATGGTCAGAGGAATATTGAGAATAACCATGCAGACCAGGGTGCTGACCACGTTGAGACCGCTCTGGATAAGCTGGGGTATACTCTGGGAAATCAGCTGCCTTAAGGTGTCGATGTCATTGGTATAGATCGACATGATGTCACCATGGGCATGGGTATCAAAATATTTAATGGGAAGATCCTGCATGTGATTGTAGAGTTCCTTACGCATGCTGTTGAGGGTTCCCTGAGTGATATTAACCATGAGCTGGGACTGGACAAGGACGGCCAGTACACCACAAAGATAGAAAGCTCCCACCTTTGCCATGGCTCTGAGCAAGGGACCGAAGTCGTGGGACTGGTCCTTGAGCATAGGCATGATATACTGATCGATCAAAGTCTGCATGAACATGGTACCACGGACATTGGCCAGAACATTGACAAAGATCAGGCCGATGGCCAGAAAGTAAAGAGGACCGTAATGCTTCATCACATAGCTGAGGATTCTTTTAATCAGCTGAACCGGATGGTCAATGGAGGGACGGGGTCCGTGGGGCCCTCTTCTGTTTCCGGGGCCACGGCTGACATTCTGGCTTTTGTTCTGATTTGTACTTTGATTCTCTGCCATTATGCCATCCCTCCCTTCTGGTCAAAATCTCCTCCGGCCTGATTCTGTGAATCATAGACCTCTCTGTAGATTTCGCTCTGCTCAAGCAAGTCTTTATGACTTCCGAAAGCACTGACCCGGCCGTCATCCATGACGATGATCCGGTCGGCATTCTGAACACTGGAGATCCGCTGAGCTATAATCAGCTTGGTCATATCCGGTATTTCCTCTTGAAATGCCTTCTGGATCCGGGCATCGGTGGCCGTATCCACGGCGGAGGTGCTGTCATCAAGGATCAGGATCCTGGGCTTCTTCAGCAGGGCTCTGGCGATACAAAGTCTCTGCCTTTGACCGCCGGATACATTGGTTCCTCCCTGTTCGATCCTTGTCTGATAACCGTCAGGCATCTGATCGATGAAGTCATCGGCACAGGCCAGCCGGCATGCTCTTTGGCATTCTTCTTCGCTGGCCCCGGCATCTCCCCATCTCAGATTCTCCAGAATCGTGCCGGAGAACAGGACATTCTTCTGCAAAACCACAGAAACCTTATCCCGAAGGGTTTCCAGGTCGTATTGGCGGACATCTTTTCCGCCGACCAGAACCTGTCCTTCATTTACATCATAGAGACGGCTGATCAGGCTGACCAGGCTGGTCTTTCCGCTGCCGGTTCCTCCTATGATGCCTATAGTTTCACCACTTTTTATCTTAAGGTTGATGTCATTGAGCACATTGGTATCATTGTCCTTATTGTAACGGAAGGAAACATGATCAAAGATGATACTTCCGTCTTCCACGTCATAGACCGGATTTTCCGGATTGACGATGTCAGCTTTTTCATTGATCACTTCACTGACACGTTCCCCGCTGGCAACACTCATGGAAATCATGACGAAGACAAAAGATAACATCATGAGACTCATGAGAATATTCATACAGTAGGTCAGAAGCATCATCAGCTCCCCGGTCGTCAGAGACCCCACAACGATCATGTTGGCGCCCAGCCAGCTGATCAGGAGGATGCAGGAGTATATGGTAAAGATCATGATCGGAGCATTACAGGCCACGATTCTCTCTGCCAGAACACCCATGTTTCTCAGGTTGTCACTGGCTCTTCCAAAGCGCTGCTTCTCATAATCTTCCCGGACAAAAGCCTTGACGACGCGTATGGCTGAAACATTTTCCTGAACACTCTCATTTAAGGCGTCGTACTTTTCAAACATCTGCTTAAAGTACTTCATGGCATTGAAGACGATAATACCCAGGCAGATGCCCAGCAGAATCACCGCTCCCAGATAGACAGATGCCAGCTTTGCATTGACCATGAAAGACATACACATGGCAATGATGATGGACATGGGAGCACGGACACACATACGCAGAATCATCTGGTAGGCATTCTGCAGATTGGTCACATCCGTGGTCATCCTGGTAATCAGACTGGCCGAACTGAAACGGTCTATATTGGAAAAGGAGAAAGTCTGGATGTTTTCATTCATGGTCTTTCTCAGATTTCTGGCAAAACCGGAGGAGGCACTGGCCCCGAAGGCTCCGCTGAGCACACCGGTCGTCAGTGCAGCAGCTGCTGCCAGGACCATCCAGATTCCCATCTGAAAAATATGTCCTATGTCACCTTTTTCCACTCCCTGATCGATAATGGAAGACATAAGGAGGGGTATGATCATTTCCAGAACGACTTCCAAAACCATAAAGAGCGGCGTCAGTATTGAATCCCTCTTATATTCCTTAATCTGTCCCGCTAATGTTCTCAGCATAAGCTGTCCCTTTCTATATGTTTTAAATATATGGTCATAAGGATCTATTTCTTCCGGTCCCTCTTTTTCTTTAGCCGATTCTTTTTCTTCTGCCTTCGATCATAAAAATAAAGAATCCACTTTTCGGGAATCCGTTTGAGGATGATCTGAATCTCCTCTTTGGGATGAACGGGCTTAACCATGAGAGTGTGGATTCCTGCCAGTCGGGCCCCGAGGACGTCCGTAAAAATCTGGTCTCCGATAAAAAGGGTGTTCTCCGGTCTGGTCCGGATTTCCTCCATGGCCTGGCGGTAAGAGGAAGGCAGGGGCTTTCCTGCTTTATAAATATAACGGCTTTCCACCTGATCACAAAAACTCTTAACCCTGGGTTCCTTGTTGTTGGAGATCAGGCAGGTGCGAAATCCGATCTTGTGAAGTCTCTTAAAAAGCTCGATGGCTCTCTCATCCGCCGGAGCCCCGTGGGGAACCAGGGTATTGTCAATGTCAAATAGTATTCCCCGGTATCCTTTCTGATAATACTTTTCATAGTCAATCTCATAAGAAGAATCAAGATAATCATGAGGATACAAAATATTACTCATTCCTGCTCCTTTCTGCGAAGAAGCCAGCCCGGTTCCAGCTTGCGCCCGAAATCAATCCAGATTTCCTCCTTGGGGTGGGGGGCGCTGACTACCGGATCGCGGTCACCATTTTCCATGGACAGAACCGGAAGAATCAGATTTCTTCCATCCGGAACCATCACTTCAATCTCCTCCCCGACAGAAAACTTATTTCTCTGGGAAATCCGGCACATTCCTCTCTGGTCGGTCTCCTGGACAATGCCGATGTAGGTGTATTCTTTTATATAGGTGCTGGCGTCGTAAATCTGGGCATCCGCCCCCGGATCGCCATAGTAAAATCCGGTGGTAAAGGGTCGGTAGGTGCATTTACCTATCTCGGACCGGTAATAGTCCAGATTCTCTAAATATTTCTCTCTGGATTCCCTGTAATCGTCAATGGCCTGACGGTAGGTCCTGGTCACTGCTGCCACATAGAGGGCGGTTTTCATCCTTCCTTCAATCTTGAAACTGTCGATCCCGGCCTCGATCAGGTCGGGCACATGTTCGATCATGCATAAGTCTTTGGAATTGAATATAAAAGTCCCTCTTTCTGTTTCGTCCACAGGCATATACTCTCCCGGCCTGGTTTCTTCCGTCACAAAATACTTCCACCTGCAGGGATGGGTACAGGCACCCCGGTTGGCGCTTCTGCCGGTAAAATAACTGCTGAGCAGGCAGCGCCCGGAATGGGAAATGCACATGGCTCCGTGGACAAAAGCCTCTATCTCCATTTCTTCCGGCACCTGGCGGCGGATCTCGGCCAGCTCTTTAAGGGTCAGCTCTCTGGCCGCAACCACTCTGGAAGCACCCTGGTCATGCCAGAACTTCCAGGTCATGTAATTGCTGCTGTTGGCCTGGGTGCTGATATGGCGTTCAATTGCGGGGCACTCCTGTCCGGCAATCTGAAAGACTCCCGGGTCCGATATGATCAGAGCATCCGGCTTCATCTCCCCCAGTTCCCTGAAATATTTCCGCATTCCCTCAATATCCCGGTTATGGGCCACAATATTTGCTGTCACATGAACCTTTACCCCGTGATCGTGGGCATAGCGGATCCCGCAAGCCATATCTTCCTTTGAAAAATTTCTGGCCTTAGCCCTGAGGGAATACATGTCTCCCCCGATATAAACGGCATCGGCTCCGTAGGTCACGGCAGTCTTCAATACTTCCAGACTGCTGGCCGGAATCAGCAATTCAGTCTGTCTTTTCATAAATCGATCCTCTTCCCTTTTTTACACTGATGCTCATCCCATCTCCACATTCCAGGATCACGGTATCCAGCTGATCATGGTGGGTCAGACTGTAAAGATAATCCCGCATCCTGTGGTGGATGGTGTGGTTTCTCCTTCGGATCCCATATCGGGACTCAAAAAGATTTCCATCCTGAAGGACATTGTCACTGACCAGGATTCCGTCTTCTGCCAGAAGACCAGTCACATCCGGCAAAAAATGAATGTACTGTCCTTTGGCCGCGTCCATAAAGATAAAATCCCAGATGCCTTCCATCTTTTTCAGGACCAATGCCGCATCACCCAGGACAGGAGTGATCCGTTCTTCCATGCCGGCCATCCTGATATTTTCCCTTGCCCTCCGGTACCTTGCGGGATCATTTTCAATGGTCGTAATCTCTGCAAATGAGGATTCAGCCATAAAAACCGAAGAAAATCCGATGGCTGTCCCCACCTCAAGAATTCTCTCCGGTTTCTTCATCTTCAACAATATTCTGAGAAGATCCTCTGTTTCCCCTCGTATAATAGGTACCTTGTCCCTGATGGCTTCTCTTCGGATTTCAGCCAGGGCAGGCGAATCATGGTCACTGCCAAAAGACCTTATGAAATCACGAATTCTTTCTTTCTCCACTTTCTGTCTCCTTAAGGTCCGGGAACGGCTTTCTGCCTTGATCGGCAAATCTTTTTTTCATGCCGGTTTTCCCTGAAAAGATAATCGGGGATTATTATCCACTCTTCTTTTTGTCAGGGAACAAGATCCGGAATCTCATCCTGTCCGGTCTCCCCTGTAAAGATTTCAACCAGCTCAGAGGGTTTCTGGGCTGAAGTGATATTATACTCTCCGGGAACAATCTTATCGTGATCATCCATGGTCCAGGCCGAGATGGCAAAGATATAGGCATCCTTCAC
>CADBME010000376.1 GCA_902795715.1 uncultured Lachnospiraceae bacterium
CGTCAGAGACTATGGGCATATACATTTCTGATGATGGGGTCATTTGTCTTTTATGGGATTCATTTGACCAGTATGTATGATATGGCCCTTCTCATGATGATTGTCATTATCATCTTTACAACCACAGGTGACCATATATTGATCAATGTCTGTCTGGTCACATATTACATCACAATGTTTTATGATATCGGATGTATGGTTCATCAGGGAGTTGTCTGGGACCTGCTTATGATTTCCCGAACTATACTTCACATTATGCTGATGTACATGGCCGGATGGTTGGCCAGGGTTATCATTCGCCAATGGGGAGCTTTGTTTAAAGATGCAGAAAAACAGATTGAAGATCTGAATAAGGCAACGAATCGGATGAATCGGTTTCTGGCTAATCTTTCCCATGAGTTAAGGACTCCGATCAATGCTATTATGGGATTGAGTGTTCTTCTGAATGAGAATAAGGCAGAGGGACTGAATGAAAGCAGTCAGGCCAGTCTGGAAGAAATTATCAAGGCAGGAAAGCGTATAGAGCAGCAAACCACTGATATTCTTGACTTGTCTGAGCTTGAAACCGGTAATCTGGTTGTCAATTGTGAACATTATCAGATGGCTTCCCTCTTGAGTGATCTTATCTTGAAGATCAGGCACCTGATTCCGGATAATCTGGAGATAATCATCGATGTGGATACAGAGATACCCTCCGTTCTTGAGACGGATACCGGAAAACTGAAAAAAATACTTTATCATTTGATAAGCAACAGTCTGAAATATACAAAAGAGGGTGGTGTTTATGTACGTATTCACGCACTGCCCCAGAGCTATGGCATCAATTTGTGTATCGAGGTGAATGATACCGGTATTGGTATGTCCAAGGAAGAACAGGAAAGTATTTTTAACCGTTTTTATCAGTCTGAAGTGGCGGGAACGGTCCGGACCGGTGGACTTGGAATCGGACTGACAATCGTATCCGGATTTGTAAGGGCACTTGGCGGCTTTGTAACAGTGGAAAGTGAGCTGGATGCCGGCACATCAGTGCATGTCAGTCTGCCGCAGAAAGTCGTGAATAAAGATGCATGCATGGCAATTTCAGTACCGGAGAAGGTCAATGTTGCAGGGTATCTGAACTTTGATAAATTCAGGAATTCTGATATCAGAGAGTATTATAATACTCTGCTTCTGCATCTGGTTCAGGGGCTTAAGATAAACATGCACAGGATTCATAACACAGAGGACCTGAAAAAGCTTGACAGACAGATCAGGCTAACACACCTTTTTATCGGGGAGGAAGAGTATGCTGCAGATCCCGAATATATAGAATCTCTTACAAAAAGAGTTACTGTCGTTCTTGTGGCAAAAAGCCAATATGTTCTTCCGGATGATTCCGGCATGCTCCTGTTAAATAAGCCCTTCTATTGCTTTCCGGCAGTCCGGATCATAAACGAAGATCAGAGATTACTAAATTGGCCTTCCGGCAGAATGATCTGCCCGGCCATCCGGGTTTTAGTTGTTGATGATGAGCCTATGAATCTTTCTGTTGCCAGGGGAATCTTTGCCAGGTACGAAATGATTGTCACAACTGCCTCCTCTGGTCAGGAAGCCATTTCTTTATGTGAATCGAACGTCTATGATTTGATCTTTATGGATCATATGATGCCGGATATGGATGGAGTTGAAACTCTGAGGATTCTTCGTCATTCCAAAATCGTGCAGGATGGAAATTGTCCTGTTATCGTGCTGACTGCTAATACTCTCAGCAGAGCAAGAGAAATGTTTGAGGCGGAGGGATTTGATGGATTCCTCAGTAAACCGATTGAGAAACCGGAACTGGAGAGAATACTGAAGAGAGTACTTCCCGAAGAGGCGATAACTTACAGGTTACAAGGAGATGGAAACTGGGAAGACCCTGTTTTGGAAAATGTATCGGAGACAATTCAGTCCGATCGGGACACATTACTTGAAGAAGCCGGAATCCATACCCGGACCGGCCGTCATTACTGTCAGGATGATGAAGACTTTTATTGGTCTCTTTTGATTCAATTTGCCGGTGAGATTTCGGAAAAACAGGAAAAACTGGATAATTATTTAAAAGCCGGTGACTGGGGAAATTATGCTATTGAAGTGCATGCGCTGAAAAGCTCAGCCAAAATGATCGGAGCAGAGGAATTATCAAAGGAGGCTAAATATCTGGAAGAAGCAGCAAAAGCCGGAGAAAGAAACTTCATGATTAATCATCACGAACAGATGATTCTTTTGTACAGAAGTATTACAGAAGCTATTACATCAGCCTGTGAGGGGGACAGGAGCCCGCTTCCCCGGCCGGGAGATGTTTTTGAATGTTCGGAAGATGAAAATGTGCTGGAGTTCCTTCCGCAGGAGGAGTGATCATATGAGACTTGGAAAATGGATTGAATGTATCTATGATCAAAAACTTGATTTACAGGAGAGAATGTATTTTCTGATTACCGGTATGGAGATGATGGTACTTCTGATCGTCATTATTGCCGGTTTGTTAACGAGGGAACCTCTGATTAGCATGTTGGTTTGGTTCGGCTGTTTTGTATTGTTTGAATTTCTTCTGATTATTGCTGTCAGATATCATAAGTTTCGGATATGTGCTGTCATTTTAGCGTTTGTAACGGTTGCTTTCCTCCTTCCCTTTTCCTTTTTCATGGGAGACGGAATCTATGGAGGTCCGCCTATCTGGTTTGTTCTGTGTACATTATTTATCTGTGTGACCTTATCCGGACGTACTCAGTGGACTTTTTTGTGTCTGGAATTTGCAGTATCAGCATCATGTTATTATCTGGCTTATGTCAATCCGGAATTTGTGACGAAGCATTCACGGGGAATGATATTTCGTGATTCCTTTGCCTCAGTGGTCATTGTCAGTGGACTGACTGCTTTGCTCCTTGTGTTTGAGATCGGAATCCTCAGGGATGCTCTGCGCCAGTCGGAAGAACAGAGAAGGGAGATTGATGAGCTCAACAAAGCACAGAACCGGTTTTTTTCAAGTATGAGCCATGAGATTCGCACGCCGCTTAATACCATCATCGGTTTAAATGAGATGATACTCCGGGAGGAGATTTCCGATGAGGTAGCGGAAGATGCCAGCAATGTCAAGTCTGCCAGCAGGATCCTTCTCCATCTGATTAATGATATTTTGGATATGGCCAGATTTGAGGCGGGAAAAATGGAACTAACAGCTGCGGAATATGATCTTGGGAAATTGCTTTCGGAGATCGTCAGCATGTTCTGGACAAATGCCCGGGATCAAAAACTGGACTTTCATTTGGATATCGATCCTGAGATTCCATCCCATCTTTATGGAGATGAAGTCAGGATCAAACAAATTCTGATTAACATTTTGAACAATGCATTCAAATATACTTCAGAAGGATCCGTGACTCTTTCTGTTCAGCACAGGATGGCAGACCAGGAGGTCATTCTTATCTTTTCTGTTACGGATACCGGCATTGGTATCAAAAAGGAGAACCTGCCTTTTGTATTTCATGCATTTGAGAGAGCGAATGAATCAGACAACTTTCATATCGAAGGAACAGGACTTGGTCTGGCTATCGTTAAACAGCTGGTATCACTTATGGGAGGTACGGTTTCAGCAAACAGCGTATACACAAAGGGTACGACCTTTATCATAGAGCTGCCTCAAATTATTTCAGGGCCAGGCTGTGTGGGGGAATTGAATCTGCTGAGCAGGATAGGAAACAACAGTCGTGAGAATTATAATCAGAGCTTTGAGGCTCCTGAGGCGAAGATTCTGCTTGTGGATGATAGTAAGTTGAACCTGGAGGTTGTAAAAAAACTGCTCCGTGATACAAAAATGGAAATTGATACAGCAGAAAGCGGTCAGGAAGCTTTGGCAAAAACCCAGAAGAATACCTATGATCTGATTTTCATGGATCACCTGATGCCTGAGATGGATGGAATTGAATGTCTGCAGCGGATACGCAGACAGCCGGGAGGATTCTGCAAAGACACGAAAGTTGTCGCTCTTACGGCGAATGCGGGCAGGGAGAATCAGGCACTTTATGGACGTGAAGGTTTCGATGGCTATCTGGTCAAACCAACCAGCGGGGAGGCATTAGAAGAAGAGTGCCTGAGGCTGCTTCCATCTGAATTGGTACATGTGATCCAGCTGGATAGCCATATTATTGAAGGATCTGTATCCTGGCTGACAGATAAGAAAAAGAAGAAAGAAATCATTATCACAACGGATAGTATCGCAGACCTGCCAAAGCCGATTCTCCGCCAAAACGATATTCCCGTGATTCCTCATATTATTTTTACTGAGGAAGGACAATTCATGGATGGGATAGAGATTGAATCAGACGGTCTTCTTTCCTATATGCTGGAGACAGGAAAGTGGATGGAGACCCATGCACCTGAGGTGGAGGATTATGAAGTCTTTTTTGCAGAACAGCTTCAGAAAGCCAACAATATCATTCATATTTCTCTTTCTGAGCATCTTAGAGACAGCGGTCTCCTTCGGGCTAAAGAAGCAGCAAAATCTTTTGAAAATGTGACAGTGATTGACTCTGACCATCTGTCCAGTGGAGAAGGGTTGATGGTCATTAATGCCTGCCGTATGGTAAGGGAAGAGATGAAACCTTTGGAGATTGTTGGTGAGTTGGAGAGATATAAGCCTCTGGTCCACACCAGTTTCATTGTGGATGATCTCAATTATCTGGTTAGGGCCAGCCAGGTGAAGACCAATATTCTCGCTTTTTCGAAAACATTTATGCTGCATCCTGTGCTTGTAATGAAAAAGGGAAAGCTTCGCATCCGCAATGTTTTCTTCGGATCAAGAATTACTGCCTGGAAGAAGTATATTCGTTCCGAATTTAAAACGACCAGAGCAGTGGACCGAAGTCTTCTGTTTATTACCTATGTCGGTCTGACCCATCAGGATCTTGAATTTATCAAAGAAGAGGTCGGCAGATACATACATTTCGAGGAAATTATTGTTCAAAAATCATCTCCTGCAATCACGGTAAACTGTGGTCCGGGGACCTTCGGCCTCTTGTATCAGAATATCCTGAAAAATCCTGCCAATAACCTGTAACCGTATTTCCGGATTGCTATGGTTTTTTCTAGAGGAGGCTTGTATGGTGTTATCTAAAAAACTCCTTAGAGTGTTTGAACTCTAAGGAGTTTTTTCATCAAAGCTTTATATGGTAACTTTTGATCTAAAGATCATGTCTATAAATAATTAGTTAAATGAGAGTTTTGCTATAAGGACTTTTCCGGATTTTACTTTCAATGAGCAGTAGGTAACATCGCTATAAAGAGAATTTTTAAATTTTTTCTTTGAGACTCTGTATGCCTTTGCATGGAAATCATCCGAGAAATAATATTTTGTCTTTTTGGTCAGTTTGAAGGTTTTCTTTTTGATTTTCTTCTCTTTTGCTGATCCGTCTTCTTTAGTAGTATTGGCCCATTTCCCTTTTATGGTTAACTTATTACCTTTGATTTTAATAGACTTTTTGGCAGTTTTTCTTAACTCCCAATACTTCCCGTACCAGGGTTTCGCCTTAGCGTCAATCTTTTTCTGTGGCATAATTACTGCTGTGAATACCAGTATCACAATAATAAAAATAATGCTTTTCTTCCTCATAAATCCTCCTATTAACCTTTTTTTATTGCGAATCCGAATAATCGGGTTATTCAGTTAAATATGTATTTATTATAATAGATATATCAGGTCATTTCAACAAAATATAAGCAATTAATCAATCTTTCCATTCGCTTTTTACTATACCCGGTGTTTTATGGTGTTAAAATAATAATGAATTATTTTAGCCTTATAATGATTGAAAAGAGGTGAGGCGCATGCTGTCCCAATTGAATAAAATGTGGTGTGATTTTAAGAAAAAGAATCACTGCGACAGCCAGGTGCTTCTTGATGAGGTTCTATTTGATGCTCCCGAGGGTGTCGAAGCTTCCTTTGATCTTTTGGAATTAATTGAAGGAAAACAAATTCTTCATTTGACGAAACGAATTCATATTTATAGAAGTGAATTTGTTCGATTTCTTCTGGATCACGAATTTACCCACCTGATGGATTATATTCAGTATCCTTTTGAAAGACCCAGCATTGATGATATTAACAGGCGGACTATTCAGGAGGATAATATCAATACATCTTCTGATCGGGGGATTTTTGGTACCTTTGGTGAGATTCATCTTCCTCAGAAAATGTCCGGTGAAAATATGCTTGAAGGAGATGTGGGAAAGAAGTTGTTTGACTACATGAATACTTACTCTGAGTTTCATGCCTGCCATATTTCTTTCAAGGAGATCATATGTCATTCTTCTAAGGGTGAAAGCATTGATGTAAGAAAGAATCAGGTTCCGGGGCCCTTCAGGGACATATCGATTCAAAAGCTCCTTAGTGACTGCTTGAGACATGCGCACATGATCTACCAGAAATTTTCTGCCTTGTTGGTTCCCCAGATTTTTGTATTGTATTTCAGACAGATTATGTATTTATTTGGATATATATCCCACTTTGAAAATGATATCTGGACCTTAAAACAGTCATTTTCAGTCTTGGGAATCAGTAATCTTGAAAGTATGTATCTGGATATGTACCATGCTTTGAAAGAGAAGAATATTCAAAAGATATATGAATGTTCCGACGCCATTTATCGTGATTCTTATATTCCTTTTGTAAAGGATTATATAAGAAGAACCTATGATCCGGGCTTATATACGGAGGATGAACTGAATAATATAACACCGGAGAATTATCATTTATTTGTGGAGATGATTGAGAATCGTAAGGGAGGCCGCCTCTGGAGCGGTCGTGTCAGTCCTATTTTTGGCGTAAATGATGTAAACAGAGCATATGGAGCTGTGGATCCGGATATGATTCGAGACATGGTACGTAAGACCAGGGAACTTCCGAATGGTGGAATGAAACCGGATTTCTCCTAGTTTGCCAGGGGAGATTTTCTTTATAATAATATAAAAATCGGCATGATGAAGATGGATTGCCAGGTCAATATGACATACAATCAATCTTCATCATGCCGGTTTTTTTAGTATTTAATGGATTGCAGCAGATTTTGAGGACCGGCTGATCAGAATCCCAGTTCTTCTCCTACCATGATGACATGGATTCTGTCCGGATAACGTGACATCCTGGTAGTCAGAAGCTGGGAACACATGGAAGATAAGCCCAGGCATTCGCCGCATTTACCGGTCAGATGGCAAGGGGTATTTAATTCAAGACGGGTTGCATTAGGGGGGCAGGCTTCTGTGCGGATTCTTTTGTAGGCAGATTCTTCATCGGCAGCAATCTTGTTCATTCCAACTACAATGATGACATGCTTTGGTCCGAAACAAAGGGCACTGACCCGGTTGCCATTTCCATCAATGTTTACCAGTTCACCGGCCAATGTGACTGCGTTGGTTCCCATAAGAAAATAATCTGCCATCATGGATTGAGAGTGGATCAGCTGTGTTTCATCATCGTTTTTGGCTGCCTTACGATCATAGAAGGTATATTCTTCCGGATGCTCTTTAATATAGGGAAGGAGGCCTATTTCATTTAATGTGGTAGATCCTCCATTGGCGACAGAACTTCCCTTGGGCATCATGGAGAGGGCTAATTCAAGGGCTTCTTTTCTTGAATTGACATAGTAGCCGTTAATGTGTCTTTTTTCCATGTTTTTAATAATCTTTTCTGCCTGTGTTTTCCAGGCATCATGTTTTGCTGACATAGTAAATACCCTTTCTGCTATCATAGCTTATCATAAAAAAGATTCTATATAATAATCTACAGATTGAAACGAAAGTTTCATGAATCCTTTCCTTATGAAAACAGTGTTTGATTCTACGAAATTATCATATCACAAATCTCATTTGGCAGAGTATTAATATTATGAAAAATTCATAAAAACACAAAATGCTCATAATTTCTTCATGGCTCAGTCACAAAATCAGGGCAATATTATTACTGTTCTTTGACGGCAAGGAAGTATTAAAAAATCTTCCTTGTCGAAGAAGAGAAAGTATAGAGCTCGCTGAATCATACAGAAGTTGATTATTACTTAAAAAGGAGGATATCATGAGTTTTATAAAAAAACACAAGGTAGAAGTTTTTATAGCAGTTTTTATGATTTGGACTGTAGGTTTTGCTTTCGGATGTGTCTTTACCGGCTCCGGAATCAATGGAAACAGAATGCAAAAGATGAGTATTGAAAGAAATGTCGATGGTAAAGTCAATGATGGAAATCGGTTTGACGGTATGCATGGACGGGGAGGTCATCGCGGTATGCCATATGATGGAAATATGGACAGACCGGATTATCCCGGCGATCCAGGAAAGGAACAACAGCCTGATAGCAATCTGAATCCCAATGATGGTCAGTCTCCCGATAATAAAGAAGATTCAACAGAAAAAAACGGGACGGATAAACCGGATCAGAGCACAGAAAAAGATAATGGTTCAAGTCAGCCTGATGGCTCGACAAAAGAAAACCCTGATAATTCAAACGGACAGGATAATAAGACATTGCCCAATAATAATTCATTGGGTCCTATTATATAAAGAGTGTGAAACGAGAATTGATGTAAGAGCAATAAGTGAAAATATTGTATTTTATAGAAAACTGACTTCTTTATTCCAGTAGTAAGGAGGTCAGTTTTTTCAATTGGTACATAATCTCCTCTTTAGCTGGGAGTTTTGAATTATTATGCTATTCTATTTTATAAAAATATACAGTTTTTCTTACAATATGTTAAAATAGCAGTGTCGGATGAAGTGGTGTGACATATTTTATAATTAGATATTTCTTCAACACACCTTTTTCAAAGTGAAAATGTATAGTAAAAAAGTATACATAATATAAACAATTGGTGAAGATAATCCCGGAAGGAGGATGAAATGCTATTAGTGGAGTTAAGGCAGCAAGTTGCTGCTTATGGCGTCCGGATGCTGGAAGATGGACTTACGAGGGGGACAGTCGGTTATATCAGTGTGAGAGATCCGGAAAGTGGTTTGATCTGTTCTACACCTAGTAGTGTACCTTATCCTTCGATTCATGCGGAAGATGTGATTGTTTCGGATGTCGAAGGAAATATTATCGAGGGTAAAGGAAAGGTATCGAGTGAATGGAATGTTCAGAGAGATGTCTATAAGAGCAGAGAGGATATCCATGCTCTGGTTCATACTCATTCACCCTTTGCAACAACCATTTCTTCCCTGCATATAGATTTACCGGCGGCCAGTTTTTCTCTATGTTATGCCGGGACAGGGAGAGTAAAGTGTGCGGGATATCACAGATTCTATTCTCAGGATCTGGCTGATGATATTCTTGATAAATTGCAGGGAAGCAAAGCCGTGCTGATGGCCAATCACGGCATGCTGGCAACGGGCAAAAACCTGGCAGAAGCCTATAATCTTGCCCAGGAGATAGAGTTTTGCTCAGAAGTTTACTGGAGAGCCAGGTGTATCGGGGAACCCTATGTACTGAATGAAGAAGAGGCCAGATTGCAGATAGAGGAACTTCATGTTTACAGTCATATCAATGACTGATCATAGTGGATTTGTGAGGAAGTCTGTATGTCGAAAGAGGATGCTTGCCAGGTGAACAGACAGGAAATAATTTTGGAAAAAGAGGATAATCTGAAATCTTATTTAAGAGAACTGGGGTCCATTGCCGTAGCATTTTCAGGTGGTGTGGATTCCACTTATCTCCTCAAAGTCGCTCATGATCTTCTGGGGGAAAAAGCTATTGCGGTTACGGGTTCTCTTCAGTCTTTTCCAAAAAGAGAGTTTGATGAGGCGGTTTTATTTTGTCAGAAAGAAGGTATTAAACAGCTCCAGGTTCCTGTTGATGTATTTTCCATTGATGGTTTTAGAAATAATCCGGTTGATCGATGTTATCATTGTAAAAAATATATTTTTACAAATATTATTATGGAAGCAAGGAAGTACGGAATAGTCCATGTGGCAGATGGGTCGAATGTAGATGATGA
>CADBME010000377.1 GCA_902795715.1 uncultured Lachnospiraceae bacterium
AGATTTCCGGGAGGATGACCGTTTCCGGAAAGCCTTCAGTTTCTGCCCGATGGCCCCCGATGAGATCGGTGTCGCCGCCATGGACGGTCAGAAAATTCTGGGCATGGCCGGGGTTAGCGCCGACAGTGATCTGCTCTGGCAGATCGGCATCGATGTAACAAAAGAAGCCAGGGGACGGAAGATAGGAGTAGGCCTTGTAAAGTTGTTGAAGAACGAGGTTCTTCGCTTAGGTAAGCTTCCCTACTATGGGACGGCAGTCTCCCACAACATTTCCCAGAATATCGCCTTTCAGGCGGGTTTCCGCCCGGCCTGGACCGAGCTGACGACCAGAAGGATCGGGGACGAATAAGGAGTTTAAAAACTTCAGAAAACCGATGGGAACATGGAATACATAAATAGGAGATGAGACAACATAAATAGATGCATAAAAAGCAAGCTGGATTCAGTGAAATGAGAGGATTACATATGAAAAAAGGCGATATCTTTGAGGGAAAAGTAGTCCTGACGGAATTTCCCAACAAAGGAATTATATATATAGATATTGAAGAAGATGGCCAGATTTTGCAGAAGAAGGTCATGGTTAAGGATGCCTTGGAAGGGCAGACTGTACGCTTTTCTATCTCGAAAAAAAAGAGGGACAGGCTGGAGGGCAGACTGGTGGAAGTGCTGGAGCCCTCCTGCCTGGAGAGAGAAACTCCCTGTCCTCATTTTGGCGTCTGCGGAGGCTGCCGCTACCAGAACCTGCCCTATGAGCAGCAGTTGGATTTGAAAAAGAGGCAGGTGGAAGGCTTGATTGCCAATGCAGGCCTGGATTTCACTATTGAAAAGATATACGGAAGTCCCATAGAGACCGGCTATCGCAACAAGATGGAATACAGTTTTGGGGATGAGTACAAGTATGGGCCTCTTTCTCTTGGCATGCATAAAAAGGGAAGCTTTTACGACATTGTCCCCCTGACCGACTGTCAGATCGTGGATCCGGATTTCAATCTTCTGGTCACAGAGATCCGGGAGTATTTCCGGGAAAAGGGGACAGGCTTTTATCACCGGATGAGACATACTGGCTTTTTGAGACATCTGGTCCTCCGCCGCAGTGCCAAGACCGGTCAGATTCTGGTGAATCTGGTCACATCCTCCCAGGGGGACCTGGATGAAGAAGAATTTGTCGGGAGGATTCTCAGCCTGTCAGCCGATGTAAGTCCTGTTAAAGATGTGGTAGCGGAGGCTGAAGGAAACGGCAAAGGTATGACAGGACATGGAAGATTAGACGGAAGAATTGCCGGCATTCTCCATACCCTTAATGACAGTCTGGCCGACGTGGTTCAGTCTGATGAGACCAGGATCCTCTATGGTCAGGATTATTTCTATGAATATCTGGAAAATCTTCGCTTTAAGATCACCCCATTTTCCTTTTTCCAGACCAATACCTTAGGGGCAGAAGTCCTCTACGGCAAGGTCAGGGACTATGTGGGGGAGACAAAGGATAAGCTGATCTATGATTTATACAGCGGCACCGGAACCATCGCTCAGATGCTGGCCCCGGTGGCGAAAAAAGCGATCGGTGTCGAGATTGTGGAAGAGGCCGTGGAATCGGCAAGAATCAATGCCGTGGACAACAAACTGGATAACTGCCAGTTCATCGCAGGGGATGTACTGAAGGTTGTGGACAGTCTCACAGAAAAACCGGATATCCTGATTCTCGATCCGCCCAGGGATGGGATCAATCCCAAAGCCCTGAAAAAGATTATTGGTTTTGGGGTGGAGGAGATGGTCTATGTCAGCTGCAAACCCACCAGTCTGATGAGAGACCTGGTCATATTGAAAGAGGCAGGATATGAGGTGAAAAAGGCCTGCCTGGTAGATATGTTCCCTGGGACAGTGCACGTTGAGACGGTTGTTCTTTTGTCCCAACAAAATCCTGATGACAGGATTAGGGTAAAAGTGGACTTGGACGAACTGGATGAAACCAGTGCTGAAGCTAAAGCTACATATAAGAAAAATACTGACTGGGTGCAGGAACACTACGGATTTCATGTAACGAATCTAAATATTGCTCAGGTTAAGCGTAAGAATGGTATTATAGAACGCGATAACTATAATAAGCCTAAGTCGGAAGATAGTAGGCAATCGGGAACAACGCCTGAGAAAGAAAAGGCTATTACTGAAGCTTTAAAGTATTTCAAAATGATATAAGGTATTGAATTAGGCATGTACC
>CADBME010000378.1 GCA_902795715.1 uncultured Lachnospiraceae bacterium
CTTCCCGGAGCGGAGACACCTGCCCACACAGAAGGAAAAGAAGGCTTCTACCACCTGACATCTATCCGGGGAAATGTTGAAAAGGCACAAGCATCCTTTATCATCAGGGACCACTCAAAGGGGAATTTCGAAAGCAAAAAAAATACACTTGCCATGATTGAAAAAAATCTGAATGAAAAATACGGTCCCGGAACGGTCACTTTGAAAATCAAAGAAGAATACCGGAATATGGTTGAGAAAATCCGACCCTGCATGCATCTGATCGAGAACGCCAAAGCAGCAATTGAGGAAGCAGGAATGGAGGCCCTGGAAGTCCCTATCCGGGGAGGTACAGACGGGGCTCAGCTGTCCTTCAGGGGATTGCCCTGTCCTAATCTCGGTGCCGGCGGTTTCGCCTTTCACGGACCTTATGAGCATTGCACGGCAGAGGGAATGGATGAGGCAGCAGCTGTTCTTCTCGGCATCATAAAAAGATATGCGAAGTAAGGAGCAACCGGAGATTATTTATGAAGGAATGGAAAAAGATATACAAAGAGAAAATAAGAAGTGCAGACCAGGCTGCAGGGCTGGTGAGAGATGGGGATGTCGTTTACATCGGCACTTCCTCGAGCATAGCCTATAAGCTGGCTGAAGCACTTTGGTCCCGCAAAGATGATTTTGAAAATGTGACCATAAGCAGTGCGGTTACCAGCCGCATGCTTCCTTTTTATACAGAGGAGGCCAGGGGGCATTTTTCTGTTCAGACTTATTTCATGGGGCCTGCGGAAAGACAAGCTATGAAAGCCGGAAATTGCAGATATACGTCACTCCATCTTAGCCAAATCCCAAGCTGGTGCAGGGAGACTTCAGGGATCACCGTGGCTTTTCTGGAGGTTTCAAAGGCGGATGATCATGGTTATATGAGCCTTGGGGCTACCGGGGTATCCATGCACAGAGAAATAGTCGAGACTGCAGACAGGATTGTCCTGCAGGTGAATCAGAATGTTCCCTACGTCTATGGCCTGGACAATCTGGTGCATGTATCGGAAGCGGATGTCATCGTAGAGGCAGATGACCGGATTGATGAGTTTCCCGATCTTCCTCTTACGGACGATGTTTTGCAGATTTCGGAATATATTGTGGATGAGATTCCGGATGGAGCCACCATTCAGCTGGGACTTGGAGGAATCTCCGGTGCCGTAGGCTATGGATTATCTCATAAAAAGGATCTTGGAGTGCATTCAGAGATGATGACCAACTCCATCAGGTATCTGATGGAGGAAGGTGTCATAAACAATAAAAAGAAAAGCTTTATGCGGGGCAAAACCGTCTGTGCCTTTGCCATGGGTTCCAATGAATTGTACCGCTACATTGACAGAAACCCCGAGGTTTATTTAGGACCTTACAGCTGGGTCAACAATCCATGGGTCATCGCCAAAAATGATCTTATGATGAGCGTAAATACGGCAATGAGCATTGACCTCTACGGACAGGTATGTGCAGATAATCTGGGGGGCCGGCAGCAGAGCGCCTGCGGGGGTCAGGTGGATTATGTCAGAGGGGCACAGATGTCCAAAGGGGGTAAATCGTTTATTGCCCTGACTTCTCTACTATGTAAAAAAGACCGGAAAAAGAGCAGGATCCAGGCCTCCTTCCCTGCAGGGACTGCCATTACCACGACCAGACAGGATGTTGAGTACGTAGTTACAGAGTACGGCTGTGTGAATCTCAAGCCCCTTACCATGGATGAGAGAGCCAGAGCTTTGATTTCTCTGGCTCATCCGGATTTTCGTGAAGAACTGACGGCTCAGGCGGTAAAGATGGGAATCATATAGATGACAGATTCTAAGCATCCTTCCCGTCTTGATTTGGAACTTGCTTATTCCCGCTTCGGAATGCGCAGACAAAGATGATGATCATAAAGAGGAGTCCGCCCAGGTAAGCAAAAGGTAAAGGCAGACGGAGTCCGATCGGCGCATAAAGAATATGGGATGATATGATGAATGAATAGAATAAAAGAGGGATGGCCGGCATCCAGATGTATTTTTTTCTGTCGTGACGCATCATCCAGATCAGAATGACGGCCAGGGCAAATATGGCTATGGTCTGGTTTGACCACCCGAAATATTTCCATAATATATTAAAACCGGAAGGTGAAAGCTTGGCATATACCAATATAGCAGCTACAAAAGCAAAGATGGGCATGGCCAGTCCTATCCTTTTTACGTTGCTGTCCTGTTTAAGACTCATTGCTTCGGACAGAATCAGGCGGAGGGACCGGAGGGCGGTGTCTCCTGTTGTGACAGGCAGTACGATGACACCGATAATAGCGATGACACCTCCGACAGGACCCAGAGCATTTTTGCATATGACACCTACGACACTGGTGGGGCTGATGGCTTCCAGGGCACCTGCTCTCATCTGAAAATACTGCCAGGCTCCCTCGGAGAACTTCATGGTAATCCCGGAATGGGCGGCGCCATATCCGATCATAGCCATGGTTGAGGCGGCCCAAACCATGGCAATAAAGCCTTCAACAATCATCATGTTGTAAAAAGTCATACGACCTTCTTTTTCACTTGATATGGTCCTTGAGATTAAGGAAGTCTGGGTGGCATGAAAACCGGAAAGGATTCCGCAGGCTACCGTGATGAAAAAGGTAGGTATAAAATGAGCTTCCCTGAAATATGCCCCGAAATCAAAACCGTTCAGAGACCATGGCTGCCAGATTTCAACCATGGGAAATCCTTTGACAAACATCATGATGAAGAGGCCGGCAGCAGAAAGGATCAGAATCGCTCCGAAAATGGGATAGATTTTTCCGATGATTTTGTCAATGGGAAGAACCGTTGCTATAAGGTAATAAATAAATATAAAAGCATAGATGATCCACGTAGAGGGTTCGGAAGCTGTACCCCCAAATCCGAAGATCTGTGTGGCCATGATATCTCCCGGAGTATAGATAAATACAGCACCGACCAGGAGGAGGAGGAGACTTACAAAAACCGTATAAAGGTTTGAAATGCCTTTGCTTGTATATTTTTTGATCAGCTCCGGCATCTGCAGGCCGCCTTCCCGTTCGCTGATCATGCCGATGAAATAATCATGCATGGCTCCGCCCAGGACACAGCCTAAGGGAATGGTAATAAATGCGATTGGGCCGAAGAGAATGCCCTGAATCGGACCCAGGATGGGACCGGTTCCAGCAATATTCAAAAGATTGACCAGGGAATTCTTCCACTGCTTCATGGGCACGAAGTCCACCCCGTCTTCCTTGGTATATGCCGGTGTCGGCCTGTCATCCGGCTGAAAAATCTTTTCACAAAAGCTTCCGTAGATGATGCCCCCGGCGATCAGGATCACCAGGCCGATAATAAATGTAATCATGTTCTCATTCCTTTCGCTAGAATAGTCATTTTAAACTTAAGATGTCCATGGCTATATTAGCAAAAAATCCGGAGATATTCAATCTCGGAAATAAGACATATTTTAAGGGGGTATCCTATGAGATACCCCCTGCTTCTAAAAGAGTATTTGATTAGTATATCGTCTGCTGCCTGAGGGCCAGATAGAGCTCAGCATCGGTGCTCTTCTTATAAGGCGATGTCCAGAGTACATCGACAAGACCGCATGTGACTAAAGAGAGAAGGAACCAGCCGATGAATGACAGGTCTAAAACAAAGGCAGCCCATTTGTTGCCATTCATCATTTCTTTTGATCTGTTAATGACTTCCATAGGCTCCAGGTCCGGCTCTTCAGCCAGTATATAGGGTACCATTCTGTAAGAATAGGCCTTGATCAGGCCGGGAACAATGAAAAGTAATGTCCACAGCACCAGGAATAAATCTCTGAGAAAGAGTGTGACGAATACCTTTCCAAAGTTTTCAAAACCTTTTTTAATCGTGGAAAGACTGGTTGTCGGAATACTGCAGTTATCGATAAAGAATTTGTGGCAGCCAACCTCCAGAGGATTGAAGATGAAAATCTTTACCAGTATAAAAATAAGGATAACGATTATGGATACACCTGCGATTGCTGCAATAGCCCAGGGAGGCAGATTGGACATCTGCTGAGGTAATTCAGAAGAAGATTGATGTCCTCTGCCGGAAGAAGAAATATAAGTTGCACTTCCGGTTATGAATGTCAGAATAAGCGCTGCTAATACACATCTCCAATAGTTTGCAGTGAATGCTGCTTTCCCTCTTTCTTTTAATTCTTTTCTATTCCACATTTTTTAGTCCTCCTTTAAATAATATTTTTTTCATGTTATATGGTTAGTGGCTTTTTGTCAATAAAAGGTTAGCAGATAAAATGTCACAGAAATGTCACCGGGATCCCAAAAGGATTCAAATCCATATATTCCGGTTTTATACAATATTTTGCATGTTATTTTGACAAATCAGACAAGAATAGGTAAACTATTCATAAGAATTCGGATTGAAAAATCACTTATTATCCATAGGGTAATACTATCGATCAGGATTAAAATACCAAGCTTTGCTCTGCCAGGCGATTGACTTTTTGAGATGAGATAAACTGTATTCAGGTGTTGAGATGGATGATTCAAGATATGATGAGATTCTTAAGGAATTCAACAGACGATACCGAATGAAAAAGAAGACCAATATTGTGGTTTCTATTCTGATCGTCATACTGGGTGTTTCATCTTTCCTGTTCGGATTGCAACTGGAACCTTCCCTTACCATATTCAGATATCTGACAGTGGATGGAACCGTCTTCACAACAATCGGAGCCTTTTTGGCGATTATTGCCAATATGGTTGAGATAAAGAATAATACGGAAGATACCAGCATTTATGTTTATTATATGCGTCTTTCCGCCGCAGTAGCAGGGACCACCATTTTTATCGTGGTGATGTTTAGTCAGCTTCCTATCTTCCCTGAGCATATACCGGTTATTGACCGTTATGATTCTTTTGTGATGCATGTGCTGATTCCCGTTCTGGGATGCTACTCCTTTGTGATAAATGATTCTCCCATCGGAAAGCTCAACTTTATAGAAAGATGGCAGGGCACATGGTTTATTTCCTGTTATGCGGTAAATATCTTCACTTTGATTGGGCTCGGGATCCTGCCCACCCGGCTGATTCCCTATTTTTTCCTGGATGTGGTTCATAATAGCTGGTGGATAACGGTGATCGCCTTCGTTTTTATTTATGGGGCAGCCTATCTTATGTCCTGGTGGATTTCCGAATGCAACCGCCGCCTTTCCTGGTTGTGGTTTTATGGGGTTACGGAGGAATAAAAATGTTTTCTACAGGTCATATTATCTGGATTGTCATATCCATGGTGTCCATAGTTACCGCTTTTCTCTTTTGCTTAAAAAGGAAACCGGAAACAGACCGGATTCTGAAAATCTGTCTGGTCATCAGCCTGTGTTCAGAGCTGGTTAAAATATTCAGTGTCAGCAGAATCCTGCCCATGGTAACACCTGTTGTACGTGGTCAGGCCATCAATTATGCAGCGTCGGGACAGTATTCTCCATACCTGGAGATTGCCCATTTGCCTTTGGAGCTATGTTCACTGCAAATGGCATTTATCGCCATAGCTCTCATGGCCAAAACGGAAAAATGGAGACGGGTCGGCCTGAGTCTGATCAACGTGACCGGGACTCTGGGCGGAATCATGGGGATTCTCTTTGCCTATGTGACAGCGGATTATCATAGTGTGTCGGAATACTTCCTTTCTCCAAGAGTCTGGCAGTTTTTTATTTATCATATCATGGTGGTTACCTTGGGATTGTATGTAGGATTTTCGGGAATTTTTGAGTATACTCTGGAGGATCTGAAAAATGTGATCTATGCTTTGGTCTCAATGGATTTCCTGACTTTTTATGTGAATTCCGTATTCTCCCAGCCGGTATATGTGGATGGGAAACCGGTTGGTTTGCTTTACAGGGCCAACTTCTTTTCTTCCTACGTGAATCCACTGGGGATTGTACTGAACGAAAAATGGGAGTGGATCTTCTATCTGCTGATTCGGATAATCATAGCGCTGATTCTGATATGTCTTCTTATTTCCATTCAAAGATTTTATCTGCATCGAAGTCAGCATCAGAAGCTTTGACTACATTGAAAAAGATTCTCAGCTAGCATACTGAAAGCCGCCTGTACCAGTTCAAAGAGTACGGACGGCTTTCATTTGTGCTTTTTTTAATTTAGTACAAAGGCTGGGATTCTCCGGTTTGACTAATCTGATATCAGGCTGAGATTCTCTGTTTCGATGGTTTTAGGTACCAGATAGAGAAGATTAAAGCCCTCCTGGGTCTCTTTTGTGGAAAAGCCTTTTTCCTCATCAAATTCAACACCCCATACAGCCCAGAATCCGGGCTCGTATTGTACGCCATCAGAATCTTTCAGGATAAGTGATTTTGTATTGGCTTCCGTAATATCATCCATACTGATTTCGCCTTCTGTGCTGACAAGCTTGGCCACAACATAACGGCTGTCCGACGGGGCTTCCTTCACTGAGAAATGATCAGAATCATTCACATCACGAAGCTCCTCCAATTTGAGATTGTAGGTCATCCATGTCAGCTCTTTTGTTTCCTGGTCGGAAGATGCTTCCGTCACGGAATCACCATCTGAAGCAGCGGCTTTTTCCGTACTGTCACCGGCAGATTCACTCTGGGAGCCGCAGCCCGCCAGAACAAGGGCCATCAATATCGCAGCAAGCAAAAACCATAACTGTTTTCTTTTCATCCCTTCCTCCTTACGTGAATTTTCATATATATTGATGTGGTGTCTCTATATCCATCGACATCAGGTCGATTTCAATCGGGCTATTTCTGATTTGAGTATACCACATCTGACCTCTTTTATATACAAATTGTTATTTTATCCAACACTTATTTTTTCGGAATTCACTTTGATTTTTCCGATATTATACTGCCTGAAGACTTCTTCAAATCTTCTTTTCTCTGTCTCTGTAAGATTTTGCAGAGGAAGCCTGACACTTCCCCCGTGCATGCCCCTTACATCCATGGCACATTTTACTCCGGGAACGGCCAGGCTGCCTGCAGTTTTCTTTGAAATCGTCTGAAGCTGATCACTTAAGGCTTCTGCTTCTTTTAGCTGACCCTTTTCTACAAGCTCATACAAAGTACTGCATAGCTCAGGAAGATAACTGGCTGTTGACAGTACCCCGCTTTGACATCCCTCCATCATACCTGTATAAAAGTTTCCTATATTTCCTGCAATGATTTCAAACTGCATTCCCTCGGTAACCTGGATGTAATCCCGGTTGGGAGTGGGAGATGAATTCTTCAGAGCAACGATGTTGTCATGCTGGGCAAGCATGGCTGTCAGAGCAGGGGAAATGTTTACTCCCCCTGTAAACTTTACTGCATTGTAGAGAACGATAGGAATAGGACTGTCCTCAGCAACAGACATGAAAAACCTGTATAAATCGGCGGCGGTAATGTAGGATGTGAGACTGCTCTGACACTCTTAAAGGGCGGCAATCAGATCACTATCCTCGAGATGCTTCCAACCCTTTCCAACGGTCAGGAATCTTCCCACCGGATGAGAGACCTGGAAGAGCTTGATAAGGGCGGCGTGGATGCCCATACTAATGCGGCAGTACAGGAAGTCATGCCCAATGGCGTTTCCTATAAGGATGCCGATGGAAGCATGAAGTTCGCAGAAGCAGATATGATCATCACAGCAACCGGCCAGCGTCCCGCCGGCGGAGACCTGGAGGAGAAGCTTCTTAATCTGGGTATCGAAGTAGAGAAAGCGGGCGATGCAATCGCTATGGGCAATCTGCGAATCAATGCCCTTAGCGGATTCATGGCAGGTTATCACGCATAAAATCAATAGTTTTCAGAAATGCAAAATCTATCGTCGACGAACTTCCTGTTTTTGAGTCCATGGTTAAAAACTTTGAAGTAGAATAAAAACAAATAATGAATGACTGGTAAAAAAAGTCGATTTAAGGTTGGCGCTAAGCAGACAAGAGAATCAAAAATGTGAATAAGATATGTATGAGGTTGCCGCATTAAAAAATGCGGCAGCCTCTACTGCCTAACAGGGTTTCATCGGTTTGATTTAGTCTTATTTGGACATAGTGTAGATTGCGATCATATCCTCAAGACCGAGCTCTTTTGCGGACCCTATTCCTCCGCCGGTTGCTCTCATACAGGATTCGGCCATTTGACGAATCTGGGGAGACAGTCTTTCATGACGTAACGTGCCCAGCTGCTCCAGATTGCTGCCAGTCCTGCACCGTGTGTGACATCGAACATTCCGCCCATCTCATGTTCGAGAAGATGAGTTGCCCAGTCGCCGCCGTCGCTGCCGCAGCCGGTCAGGCCATTGTGTGCCAGGCTTCCGGCCCACATGATCTCGGCTCTGGAGTCATAGTTTGCAGGATCTTCGTGGAGAATTTCCGCATGTTTCATAACAGTTCTCAGCAGACCTTCTGCGATGGCCTTTGCCGAATCAATTATGCTATAAAGACTATCTATGCCTGCCTCTGTCAGTCTTAACTCTAGTGATCTGATAGGAAAATTGTAGCATCAGATTGCTTTCAACTCAATAGAGAGGAGACCTGGATTGTGTATAATTATGTTGCTAATTGGAACAAATATGTACACATAAATATACATGAAGATTTATAAGCTATATGAAAATAAGATGGTATGGTATAATGATTCTGAATTATAAGTCTGTTTTATAGCATGAGTGATCCCTTTTTTAAACAGGAGGTGTGTTGTGTTGACAAGGAGATGGATCTCTGCAGCGTGGGCGGTTATACTTTCCATCACTTTGTGTGCCTGTGGCGGTAAAGGTGGAGGGAAAGGCCTGGAAAGCCTGGGCTTTGCAAGTGCCTGGGTGGATTCCGACCTGGTAGGATCGATAACGGAAGATATGGAGATCAGAGAACAGGATGATTTTGCTGCAGCGGTAAACAAAGAATGGAAACTGGATATGGGAGACGAGTACTACGGTGTTTTTCAGGGCGTTTCAGATAAAGTGATGGCCAATAAGAAAAAGATTTTGACGGATTCGTCTATCAAGGGGGAAACCGTGGAATGTCTTAGAGACTACTACCGGCTCGAATCAAATTGGGAGGAGAGGAATGCGGATGGTGTAAAACCTCTGCAGCCCTATATTGAAGACATTCAATCCATTGCCAGTGTGGATGAATTGTATGATTTCTTTGCGGATCCGGTAAGGAACCCCCTCTTTTTGTCTCCTGTGACGGTGTTGCTTCCCGGCATCCTCCATTCAGAGGCTTACGAGGATAATTATGCGGTTTATTTCACTTCGCCGGATCTGACCCTTACCCTGAAAGGGAAGAACGATTTCTACTTTTCACTGGAATCTGAAGAGGGATTTGAACGTTTTGAACAGGTCAGGGACGAGGCCGGTTATTTGCTGGGTCAGCTGGGCTATTCAGATAAGGAGGCATCGGATCTTATCAGCCAATGCATGGTCTGGGAGAAAAGTGTTGCCGCTGCGGATAACAAGGATTCGGTTCAAGATATGGATATAGTAACCTTTAACCGTAAGGAGGCCATTGAACTTGCCGGAGATTTTCCCATTGAAAAAATAATAGATGGCTGGGGATTCAAAGATAGCAAATATTTTATCCTTAATCCCGGATATGCCAAAAAATGGGCAGGCCTGTGCAAAAGCAGCAATCTGGAGAATATCAAAGCCTTCCTGATTGTAAACTACTGCATGAACAGCTGGAAATATCTGGACAGAGAAAGCTATGATAAGATCACAGACTGGGAAATGCCCCGTGGAGAGGTAAAACCGGAAAAAGTTGAGCCTGAAGACCGGATTGAGGACCGGCTCATGCTTGATGAATATATCGGAAAAACGCCTATGGTCGGGGCCATGAACCGGGTTTATGTTGAGACCTTCTTTGATGATAGTCAGACCAAAGAATTGACCGATCTTACCCAGAATGTGATTGACACATTTGAGACGGTCTTTAACAGGGAAGACTGGCTCTCCAAAGAGGGAAAGAAGGCTTGTATAGAAAAACTCAAAGCTATAAAGATTCACGTGGCTCATCAGGATTTTGATACCCTGGATTACGGAAAGCTGAAAATCAAAGCGCATGAGGATGGAGGAAGTTTTCTGGAAGCTTATTACGCATCGAGGCGGTTTGAGATGGACCATATGAACTGGCTGTCCAGGCAGACTTTCGATGCTGAATACTGGGATCCTTTAGGTACGGAATTATCCACAACGTTGATTAATGCAATCTATATGGCATCGACAAATTCCATATATATTTATGCAGGAATCTGTGACGAACCGATCTATTCATCTGATATGTCTTATGAGGAGAAACTGGGAGGACTCTTTGCTATCGTCGGACATGAGATTACGCATGGATTTGACAGGGAAGGTGCACAGTATGACAAGGATGGATTCTACGACCCTATCCTGTCGAGCGAAGATCTTGGAGCATTTAATGACAGGAACGAAAAGGTGGCCAGTTATTACTCAACCCTGATTCCTTTTTCAGGTTCCGGACCATGTAGTGGAAACAAAGTGAGTGCCGAAGCAACAGCAGATATGGGAGGAATCACTGCAGCCCTGTGTCTGGCAGAAAAGGAAAAGAATTTTGATTATGATCTGTTTTTCAGGACATATGCAAGAATGTTTAAGTGTAATACGATTCTGGAAGATGAAAAGAATCGTATGACCAGTGATATGCATCCCCTGGCTTTCTACCGGATCAATGTTGCCATGCAGCAATTTGATGAATTTTATGAGACTTATGATGTCAAAAAGGAAGATAAGATGTATCTGACACCGAAAAAGAGGATAAAAGTATGGTAAGAGAGAACAATACAAAGAGCAAAGATGTAATCAAGTTAGAGAATGTAAAGAAATCCTATGGGAAACATGAGGTCCTGAAAGGGGTCGATATGCAGGTGAACCGGGGAGATATCTATGGTCTGATCGGAAGGAACGGTGCCGGCAAGACCACCATATTTAAGATGATCCTCGGCTTATCTGAGGTAAATGAAGGTAAAGTATCGATAGACGGTTCAAGGACGAAAAAGGAGCTGTTTGCCAATCGTGCCAATATCGGTTTTTTAGTCGGGACCAGACTCTACGGCTATTTAAATGCAAAAGATAATCTGCGTTATACAGCCATCCTCAAAGGAATTCCCAGAAAAGAACGCAAGAAGGAAATCGAGAGAGTTCTGGAGATTGTAGGGCTTAAAGGTGAGAAGAAACCGGTCAGGAAATATTCACTGGGAATGGGACAGCGGCTTGGAATCGCCAACGCCATACTGGGCAATCCGGAAATCCTGATTCTGGACGAGCCGACAAACGGTCTTGATCCTCAGGGAATCGCCGACATTCGCCATCTGATCAGACGTCTCAGGGATGAGTATGGAATGACGGTAATCGTATCCAGCCATATTCTGGGAGAACTGGAGAACACAGCAGACCGGTTCGGTATCGTCAATGAGGGAATCGTTGTCAAAGAGATTACCCAGGAAGACCTCCAGGAAAATCAGCCTGCCGTGGAAATTGCTGTCAGTGATGCCAAAAGAGCGAAAGAAATCCTTGAAGCCAACGGAATCAAGGTTATGCGTGAAGTGGTGGAGAAGTCTTCTCTGGAAGATTTCTATTTCCGCCTGATCGGAGGTTCAAAGGAATGAGAAAGCTGATAAATGCGGATTTAAAAAGGGTTCTCCGCAAACCTACATTTTATATACTGATCGTTTTGGCATGGGTTTCAGTAGCTGCCGTGAGAAATGCGGATTCAGCAATCGATCAGGTGGAGGGGATTAAAAGTACTTTAGGTACTGTCGGTCTGCTCTCGGCAG
This sequence comes from uncultured Lachnospiraceae bacterium, assembly GCA_902795715.1. Next base: position 11,809 of record CADBME010000378.1, read on the forward strand.
GTATTCCTGCTTTTCTTGCAGTTTATACCGATGAATTCCGCAGTGGGGTGATGATCAATGTAATCGGAAGAGGAATGTCACGCAAAAAGATCATTCTGGCCAAACTGATCGATGTGGGAATCCTTTTCCTGATCTTTTATGGAACGATGTTTCTCATTGGCCTTTTTAAGAATGTAACAGCGGGGCTCTCTGTCACTCCAAAACAGAACTTCTTTCTGGCCATCTATTGTCTCTTCTGTGCCATAAAGGGGATTGGTATTCTTGCTCTGGCATCCTTCGTTGCATTTACTGCATGGAGCCCTGCCGGAGGGATGACGATTCTGATTCTGGCCGGAGCACTCTCAGGTCTCTTCTTAAAAGCATTACAGAGTCAGTTTTCCATCCCTCTCTATGATTTTTCTTATGAGGGCTTATTGGATTCTTCCTATGCTGCATTTGCGGCGGGAAACTTCGGATGGCAGATTATTCCGGCAATCGGAATCTATCTGTGCGGGATCGTAGCACTGACTATTCTATTCTTTAACAGGAGGGAGATTGATTTATGAGAAGACTCATCCAAGCGGATATTGACAGGATCTTGAGGAGAAAAGCCCTCTGGTTCCTGGTCATTGCAACGTTTTTAATTATCACATCTTCTATTTTTGATAGTATTTCAAAGGCTCCTGATAAAGGCTTTGGTTTTGCCGTAGCTGCCAGTGATGGAATTTCTTATATAGGACTTTTGGCAGGTTTATTTCTGATTCTGAATATCTATGCGGATGATTTCAAGTCCATGGCTTTCATCAATGTGGTTGGCAGGGGAATCAGCAGAGGGAAACTGATCATAGCTAAGTACATCGATACAATCCTCATTATGGTCAATATCTATATTGTTTCCGGTTTTCTGACAGTAGCCATGAAATTCATAACGGGGACCAGACTTTCCTCCACAGAGATACAGTTTATAGTCCTCAGATTCATATCCGATATGATATGTACCATTTCCGGTGTTGTGGTAGCTGCCGTCTTTTTTTATATGACAGAAAATGCGGTCCTTGGTGTCGTTGCCTACATTTTCTGTCAGGTTATCATTCCGATTGCTCTGCATTTCATCAATCTGGTGCCCTGGATCACCAAGTATCATCCGGAAAGAATATTTATCTCCGGAGCTGCTTCCATGATGATGACAGATTTTATGCTTGGAAACATATTGGGGGGAATTGGACTGCTGCTTCTGGTTACCGTCGTCTATATCGGCGTCCCCATGCTGATTACCATATTGTTATTCAACAAAAAGGAGCTGGATTTCTGATGGATCTTAGACCCAAGGTTTGCGATCCATGCCATTTCACAGAACAGAGTTTATCGAATCGGTGCCATCCACACTGTGCCGGTTCCCTTGTAGACATTAACAAGTCCCTCGCCGCTTGCTGCAGACCCGATAAGATTTTTAGTTGTCTTTTCTACTGTAAATCTTAGAGAAGGACTCCAGGCAATGGCATAGGGTCCGTCAATCTTTACCGTATCATCATTCAGATTGATGACTACGAGCTCATCCCGCGGAACCGGACTTTCTATGGCAAATGCTCCGTTTCCGTTTAATGACAGATTGAAAAATCCTTCATTTCCTAATACAGCAGAAGAAATACTTTTGCGGGATACAACCTTCATATTAACCGTAGAATCGCAGGCAAGAAAGAGCCCGTCCTCCAGAACGACTCCCCCGTTCCACTCGTCGAGATTGCAAACGATAAGATGCTTGTAACTGGGTTCGAGAACCAGCAATCCGCTGCCTGAATACTTAGGCTTAACCGCTGTCTCATTGGTTACTTTACTTCCGATAAACTTCTTGGCTAAATCTCCTGCCCCTTTAATATCGGTGCCTGCTTTGATATCTCCGGCAAACCATTGCATGGCTCCGGCCTGAATGACCACTGCATTTTCATTTAGATCCACCGCAAGCTGCCTTTTGTGGACATTCATTTCTGACATGAAATAAGCATTCTGGGCAGAACCGGGATTTACACTGATATCACGCAGATACTCTACAACACTGTATTTTCCGCCTTCAAAGGAATAGACTGCTTTTGTTTCACTGGATTTTAAAAAATCTGTTGTAATCATTAGACTTTTGTTCCTCCTTCTATAGAATTATTCTATTTGACACTTATTACAGTCTAATTATATTTGGTCTGTTCATATACGTCAAGAAAGGGACTTCGGTTGGAAAGAATCGGAAAAGATCTAATATCATTTTGTTTTATGTGTATTTACGGTGTAATTGTCATGTGTTATTATATATTAAGGTTTTTTCGATTTTACAACAAAGCTTTTTATACACGCGAAAGGATTACAGAAGGGAGAGAACTGATGATTAAAAATAACAGAAGGACATTGGTAATGGTTTTCGCATTCTTGTTTGCAGTGGCCGGGCTTTTCACATCCTTTTCAGCGCCTGTACAGGCTGCCGGTCAGGGGAAGAATTCAGCACCGGATAAAAGATCCTTTCTTCGTAAATCCTCTGACTCGAATGGCGAGAATGACGGGGCAAGCGGTGTTCATTCTGATCCGACTACCTTCGAGAAGAATTTCATCCTGTCAGTAGACCAGAAGGAATACACCATTACAGAATGCGAAAGAGCTGTATCAGAGATATTAAAGCCTGAGATGAGCGACCTGGAAAAATATTACAGGCTCGCTATATGGGCAAACAAACGAGTGAAGTATGATTGGCAATTCTGGGATCGAGGCTATCATTTCGATTATTACAGTCATCAGTGGGATTCCTACGGTTGCATGAAAGAAGATGAAAAATCGGTATGTGTCGGTATTGCAATATTCTATTCTAACCTGTGCCATGCCGCCGATTTACCATGCAGGTTTGTGCGATTAAACCCGGAATATTTAGATCATACGATCGATTATATTCCTAATATCAATGGAAATGCCTATTATACTGATGTGACAGAGAATGTATTCCTTAATTCGGAATATTCATCCGATGCTTTTGATGACGTTGATAAAGCATTTGCACATATAACGCAGGATTGTACCGATACTACCTTTGACTTTAAGACGGAAGCGGATGCTTTATTGGAATCAACAGACATTAAGGAATGTTATAACAAAAGCTTTGAAGAGTGGTTTAATGAATATGCACTGCATAAAAATACAGACAAAATCTTCGCGACAGCTTATGTAGAAAAGGGAAGTGGTCGCTCCGGTACTCATTATGCTTCATATCACGATTATCCTTCAAACTTTACCGATTATCCGGACATCTGGTTTTTAGATGATTTTTATAAGGACCCGGCAGCGATAAAAGATAAAATTCTTAATAAAGAATTTGACGAGCAATTAGTCAATGTTTCCGGTGTAAGGAAAACTTATGATTGTGACACAACGGATGAACTTCAGGCAGCAGTTGCACGGGATATTTCCCTTAAGTATTTTCCGTCAAGTGAAAGTGGCAAGGTCGTTGCAAGATCAGCTCAACTTACAAATGGCGTAGATTATAAAGTAACCTTTAATGATTATGATAAAGCAACGAAGACAGCCAGATTTACAGTAGAAGGCATCGGAGCATATACAGGTGCATATCCGATTACTGTTAAGATGAATTCGGCTGTAGTCAGCAAGGTTCCGGTTTCCAGGAAGGGACTTGTCTATAACGGAAGTGCACAGGAACTTGTGGAAGCCGGCCAGGCAGAATTCGGCGAGATGCAATATGCCCTTGGAACAAAAACGGAGGCAACAGGCAGTTTTTCCACAGAGATTCCAAGTGCAACCGATGCAGGAAAATACTATGTTTGGTATAAAGCAGTAGGCGATGCAAATCATGGGTCTACAGAAGCCCAGCTTGTAGAGTATGCAACTTCCATTGAGCCATTGCCATTACAGATAATTCTTGAAAATTATTCCATTAAAGTGGGAGAAAGTGTGGTCATAACTCCTAAACTTGACAAGAATATACCTGTAACGTTTGTTTTTGACAACATGGATAAAGATATTGCTTCGATTGATGAGAACGGTACAGCTACCGGATTAAACGAAGGCATGGCAATTATATTTGTTGAAGCCCGGCTGAAATATTCTAGTTCAAACTATAAAGCTCCTAGGGAAAAAGCAGCTTGGATCGAAGTTGTGTCTGATAAAAAGAATGAGTCCAATAAGGTGAATAAGGAAGCCAACCCGATGACTTTGAAAGGGAAAAAGATAGCTGTCAGGTATAAGAGCTTAAAGAAAAAGTCAAAAGCAATCAAAAGAGCCAAATTATTTAAGGTAAATAATGCCCAGGGCAAACTGTCCTATAAACTTGTTAAGGTGAAAAAAGGCAAGAAGATTGTCAAGAATAAGTTTAAGATCAGCAAAAAGACCGGTAAGGTGATTGTAAAGAAAGGATTGCCGAAAGGAACCTACAGGATAAAAGTCAAAGTCAAAGCAGCAGGAAATGCATATTATAAGGCATCC
>CADBME010000379.1 GCA_902795715.1 uncultured Lachnospiraceae bacterium
TCCAGTCCGCCCGAGTAAGCCAGTACAACTTTTTCTTTGCTCATAATTATTATTCCTCCTGAGTTCTATATTTCCGGAGCTCTTTCTGCCCCTTATAATCTTCCGGATCAGAATACCGAAAAGATGTAATCCACATATGGTACTATACGTCATTCCTCTCCATAATGCAAGTAAATTTTTTAAATAACTTAATATTTATGAAAATATACTTGCATAAATTCCTGATTTCGTCTATAATTATGTACTAAATTGGTATTTTTATTGAATATGCTATTTTTTTATCAAAAGATATGTATGGGAAGGTTTTTCAAGCCTCTACTTGTAATTTCCATACAATTGTGAAATAATATCTTCTTGATGTCTGCTGACACATTCCATCGGATATCGTGAACATTGACCATTACATCATTTGATTAAAAAAATACATTGAAGTCTGCAGGAAAGCCCTGGCGCGCTGCTCAATTCCCATGCAGTCGCCATGGCAATTACTATGAAATATTCTGCAGAAAGACAAGGAGGAAAAATATGATTAAAGCGGGTATTATCGGTTCAACCGGCTATGCCGGACAGGAGATTGTTCGTATTCTCCTGGGACATAAAGAGGTTGAGATTGTATGGTATGGTTCCAGATCCTATGTGGATCAGGAATATGCAGATGTTTTCGGCAACATGTTCCAGATTGTTCCGGACATCTGTAAGGGAGAGGATATGGACAGGCTCTGCAGGGAGGTTGATGTGATTTTTACGGCAACTCCTCAGGGTTTGTGTGCCTCTCTGGTTAATGATGACATTCTTTCCAGAGTTAAGATTATCGATCTTTCCGCAGATTTCAGGATTAAGGATGTGGCCGTATATGAAAAATGGTACGGGATAAAACATCCGACTCCGGAATTTATAGGGGAAGCTGTCTACGGTCTTTGCGAGATCAACCGGGAAGAGATCAAAAAGGCCCGCCTTGTGGCCAATCCGGGATGCTATCCCACCTGTTCTTTTCTTTCTATCTATCCCCTGGCCAAAGCGGGACTGATCGATATGAAATCAATCATCATTGATGCCAAGTCCGGGACTTCCGGTGCAGGAAGAGGGGCCAAAGTGGCCAATCTTTTCTGCGAGGTCAACGAGAGCATCAAGGCCTACGGAGTAGCCGGCCACCGGCACACACCGGAGATCGAAGAACAGCTTACCTATGCATCCGGTAAAGAGTCTCTTATTATTTTTACACCCCATCTGGTTCCCATGAACCGGGGAATCCTGATCACGGCTTACGCTGACCTGACAGGGGATTACACAGAAGAAGAACTCAGACACTATTATGAGGATGCCTATAAAGATGAAACTTTCGTCCGTCTCTTAAAAGCCGGCGTCAATCCGGAAACCCGCTGGGTTGAGGGCAGCAATTATGTGGATGTGAATGTAAGGCTGGATCCCAGAACCAACCGGGCCATCATGATGGGATCTATGGACAATCTGGTTAAAGGAGCTGCAGGACAGGCCGTCCAGAATATGAATCTCATGTTCGGCCTGGCGGAGAATACCGGTCTGATGATGCCGCCGGTTTTCCCCTGATAATCTTTTTCATAGATTATTATATATATGGATTTAGATATGGACTTAGAGAAAGCAGCCTTAATCTGTATCCGATGAGATATTTTCTCCTTCGTGAAGAAAGAGTATCAACCTGTATATGACCAAACACCGGGAGGTTAACATGAATATAATACAAGGCGGTGTAACCGCGCCAAAGGGATTTAAAGCAGCAGGGGTATGCGCAGGAATCAAAGCCGGTCATGATAATAAAGATATGGCTATGATTTTTTCTGAAAAAGAAGCTGTATGCGCAGGTACCTATACCAAAAATATTGTAAAGGCGGCCCCGGTCCTCTGGGACCGGGATATCACGGCGAAATCAGGAAAGGCAAGAGCCCTGGTAATCAACAGCGGGATTGCCAATGCCTGTACCGGACAGGAGGGATATGAAAACTGCCGGAAGGAAGCCGCCTATGCCGGCAATCTGCTGGGCCTTGAGGATAAGGAGGTCCTGGTAGCTTCGACCGGAGTGATCGGTCCTCAGCTTCCCATGGATGTTCTATGCAGGGGAATCGACATGCTGGTTCCCGCCCTGGATGGGGGAGATCAGGCGGCCGATGAGGCGGCCAATGCTATTCTGACTACGGATACCGTCAAAAAGGAAATAGCCCTTCAATGTCAGCTGGACGGAAAAACAGTTACCATTGGAGGAATGTGTAAGGGGGCCGGTATGATCCACCCCAATATGGGAACCATGCTTGCATTTATCACAACGGATGCAGCCATCAGCAGGGAAAGGCTTTCAGCCTGGGTGAAAGAGCTGGTGGTTGATACCTTCAACATGGTCTCTGTCGATGGGGATACCTCCACCAACGACACCTGTCTTGTCCTGGCCAACGGAATGGCAGGCAACACCTGCATCCTTGATGATGGTCCGGCAAGCCAGCCCCTGAAAGAAGCCCTTAAGTACGTAATGGAATACCTGGCCAAATCCATCGCAGCAGACGGAGAAGGCTGCAGCAGGCTCTTTGAAGTAACCTGCCTGGAAGCGGCCAGCAAGGAGGAGGCAAGGATCCTGGCAAAATCCGTTGTCTGTTCCACTCTGACTAAGGCTGCTGTATTCGGAAAAGATGCCAACTGGGGGAGAATTCTCTGTGCCATGGGCTACAGCGGGGCTGAATTTGATCCTGAGAAAGTGGATATCTGTCTGCAAAGCCAGGAGGGATCCCTGAACATTGTCAAGGACGGAATCGCCACAGATTACAGTGAAGAAAAAGCAACGCAGATTCTCTCTGCCAATCCGGTAAAGGCCCTTCTTAATGTCCACCGGGGACAGGAGGAGGCAACCGCCTGGGGATGCGATCTCACTTACGAATACGTCACCATCAATGCGGATTACCGGTCATAGAAGATGATCAAAAAATAGAAATGAGGTACTAGTAACATGGCTGAAATCAATATTAACCAGGATATCAATCAGGAGCTGGCCAAGGCCAATGTCCTGATCGAAGCCCTTCCCTATATCCGCCGCTTTAACGGAGCGGTTATCATAGTCAAATACGGTGGCTCTGCCATGCTGGATGAGAAGCTTAAATACAGCGTGATCAAGGATGTCGCTCTTCTCAAGTTAGTCGGCATGAAGCCCATCATCGTCCATGGAGGCGGCAAGGAGATCAGTAAATGGGTCAAGATGTCCGGCAAGGAGCCTGAGTTCTACAACGGGCTGCGTATCACGGATAATGAGACCATGAACATTGCCGAGATGGTCCTGAACAAGGTGAATAAGGAACTGGTCGGCATGATGCAGAAAATGGGTATCAATGCCGTAGGCCTTTGCGGAAAAGACGGCAACATGCTCAGGGTTGGCAAAAAAATGCCGGATGGTAAAGATATCGGCTTTGTAGGAGAAGTAAAAGAGGTCAATACAGACCTGCTCTATACCCTGATGGATGCCGACTTTATACCGGTCATTGCGCCTATTGGCCTGGGTGATGATTTCCATGCCTACAATATCAACGCGGATGATGCAGCCTGCGGGGTGGCCAAGGCCATGAATGCCGAAAAGCTGGCTTTCCTGACGGATATCGAAGGTGTCTTTATGGATCCTTCCAATAAGAAAACCCTGATTTCCGAGATGGATCTGAATACGGCCAGGGAATTCATAGCTGATGGAATCGTAGGAGGCGGTATGCTTCCCAAACTGGCCAACTGTATTGACGCCATAGATCAGGGGGTATCCCGGGTCCATATTCTTGACGGCCGTGTCCAGCACTGCCTCCTTCTGGAGTTCTTTACCGAGAAGGGTATCGGAACCGCTATTTTGAGAGATCCCTTGTTTTAGTTTGGGCTTAAGTTATAGTTTCGGCTTAACTTATATTTTGACTTGTCTTTAGTTCGGATTAATGGCTCCGGCCGGAAGGACCGGCCTGTCCCTGATAGGAGAATCAAAAAAATGAGTAATAA
>CADBME010000380.1 GCA_902795715.1 uncultured Lachnospiraceae bacterium
GATCTTCCCCTCTGCATCGATACCAGTTATGTGGAGGTGATGGAAGCCGCCCTTCGCCGGTATCCGGGACGGGCTTTGATTAATTCCATTTCCCTGGAAAAGGAAAAAGTAGACAAGCTCCTTCCTATGGTAAAAAAATACGGTGCCATGTTTATCCTTCTCCCCTTGTCCGACCGGGGCCTGCCGGAAAGCCTTTCCGAAAAGAAGGAAATCATTTTGCATATTCTTAAAGAGGCAGACAGGCTGGGGATATCCCGCCGCAATGTTATCGTTGACGGGCTTGTCACGACAGCGGGAGCCAATAAAAAGGCCGGACTGGAGACCCTGGAAACCATTTCCTGGTGCCGGAATGAGCTGAAGCTTCCGACTACAGTCGGTTTGTCCAACATTTCCTTTGGTCTGCCTGAAAGGCCTTATGTCAACGGGGCATTTGCCGCCATGGCTATTTCAGCCGGACTGACCATGGCTATAGCCAATCCCTCCAACCGCCTTCTGATGGGATTATCCTTTGCGGCTGACCTGCTCGAAAACAAGGATGGAGCGGATATGGCCTATATTGACCAGATAGAGCGGATGGGACCGGCCCCGGTTTCCAATGCAGCAGATTCGGCTGGTCTATCGGGAAACTCTTCTTCCCCGGAGAAAAAGTCCAGTCCGGAAGCGGAAATTGCTGCGGAGGGGAAAAAAGATCCGGAAGGGGGAAAGCTCTCGGAAACGGAGGACAGCAGGATAGGGCCTGCAGACCGGGAAGCCCTCTATCAGGCAGTTGTTAAAGGAAGTATAGGACGGATTCAACCTCTGCTTGAGAAAACTATGTCCTCAGAGAATCCGCCGGCCCCCGGTCAGGTTCTTGACCAGGTCCTGATCCCGGCCATCAACGAGGTGGGCCGTCTCTTTGACATTCAGAAATATTTCCTGCCCCAGCTGATTGCCAGTGCCAAAGCCATGGAGCAGGGTGTAGCTTATCTGGAACCTCTGATGCAGAAAGAAAAGAAAGAAAAGACTTTGCCGGCCATCATCATAGCTACGGTGGAAGGGGATATTCATGATATCGGCAAGAACCTGGTTGCCCTCATGCTCCGCAATTACGGCTATCCTGTGATCGATCTGGGAAAAGATGTGCCGGCCCGGAAGATCATTGATGCAGCCAGAGAGAACCATGCAGCCATCATCACCCTGTCGGCTCTTATGACCACTACCATGATGCGGATGAAGGATACCATTGCCCTGAGAAATGAGGAACTGCCCGAAGTCCGGGTCATGATCGGGGGAGCGGTAACGACACCGGAGTTTGCCAGAGAAATCGGCGCAGACGGTTATTCAAAGGATGCAGCTGATGCGGTCAAGCTTGTGGAAAAGTTACTTGAAGGAATGAAAGGGCAATGTTAAACTATATTTAAAATTACAGTTTTTCAGAATTATTGTATACAAACCGAATTCTGACAGGAAAGGATGAGAAAAATGCCGAAAAGCCATGAAAAATTTCACTCAACAGACGGTAAACGTCTGATTCTGGTTGTGGATGATGAACCAATAAATCGAATGATATTGGAAGGGTACCTGGAAGAGGAATATGAAGTGATTACTGCGGCAGACGGCGGGGAAGCCATTGAGAAGATCCATCATTATAAAGATCTTCTGTCCCTTGTCCTCCTTGATCTCCTCCTTCCGGATATGAACGGTCTGGATATCCTTAAAGAAATCAAGACAAACAGAGCCATGCAGAATATTCCTGTGATTGTTGTTACTTCCGAACAGGATGAGGAGGTAAGAAGTCTGGTCCTGGGAGCCATTGACTTTATTCCAAAGCCCTATCCCAAACCTGAAGTCGTACTGGCAAGAATTCAGAAGACCATCGAGTTGTCCGAGGACCGGGATATCATTCATCACACAGAAAGGGATGCCCTGACAGGCCTCTACAACCGGGAGTATTTTTATCAATATGCTCTGCAGTTTGATCTTTTCCACAAAGAAATCCCCATGGATGCCGTGGTCATTGACATCAATCATTTTCATATGATCAATGAACGTTTTGGCAAGAACTACGGCGACAGCATCCTGAGAAAGATTGGAGAAAGGGCTCGTGAGATTGTCCAGGATTCGGACGGAATTGTTTGCAGGCGGGAGGCAGATACTTTCCTTGTCTATTGCCGGCATCGGGAAGATTATCAGGAGGTTCTTGACTATGCCTCCTTAGGTCTTGCAGGAGATGATTCGGGCAATAGCAGAGTCAGGCTCCGTATGGGAGTTTACTACAATGTTGACAAGAGCCTTGATGTCGAGAGGCGTTTTGACAGGGCCAAGCAGGCTTCAGATACAGTAAGGAACAGTTTTCAACAGTCAATCGGATACTATGATGATACCCTTCATGAGAAGGAGCTGTTTGCGGAGCAGCTGGTGGAAGAGTTCCATACAGCTATTCAGGAACAGCAGTTTTGTGTCCACTACCAGCCTAAATTTGATGTGCGCCCTGAGATTCCCATTTTGGCCAGTGCCGAAGCTTTGGTCCGCTGGCAGCATCCCACACTGGGCATGATCAGTCCGGGCCTTTTCATACCTCTCTTTGAAGAAAATGGACTGATTAAAGAACTGGACCAGTATGTATGGAGGAAGGCAGCTGCTCAGATTCGGGACTGGAAAGACCGCTTTAACTTCTCGGTTCCGGTATCGGTCAATGTGTCGAGAATTGATATGTACGATCCCGAGCTGATTCCGACTTTTGTCGGCATACTGAATGAATTTCAGATCTCAGCCAGGGAGCTTCTCCTTGAGATCACGGAATCGGCCTACACCAAGGATTCGGAGCAGATCATTGAGACGGTCAACCGTCTCAGGGCCCTTGGCTTTAAGGTGGAGATGGACGATTTCGGAACCGGTTATTCTTCCCTCAACATGATATCGACTCTTCCTATCGATGCCCTGAAGCTGGATATGCAGTTTATACGGAATGCTTTCAAGGAAGGCCGGGATACCAGGATGCTGGAGGTCATCATCGACATAGCCGATTATCTTTCCGTACCGGTTATTGCCGAAGGCGTCGAGACCCAGGAACAGCTGCATGCCTTAAGGGCCATGGGCTGTGATATGGTCCAGGGATATTATTTTTCCAAACCCCTCCCGGCCGAAGAATATGAAAGGTATGTGGTAGAGAGAAAAGACCAGGAGACCAGCCTTCCTCCCCGGACGGTCCGTGTTCAGGATCCGGATGGAGGAGATGAAGCATCCTTCGGGAAAATTGCCCAGGCCTTATCAAGTGGTTTTGAATGTATCTACTATGTTGATATTGAGACCAATCATTATGTCGAGTTTAATTCAGAGGGGAAATTTGAAGACCTGCAGATTGAGCGCAGCGGAGATGATTTCTTTGAAGATGCCGTGCTCAGCATTACCAGCCTGGTTTATGAGGAAGATCGTGAGAGGCTGACTCTTTGCCTTAAAAAAGATGCCCTGTTAGACCAGCTGATGGGCGCCCAGCCATTTTCTATTACCTACCGGATGGTCCTTGATAGGGAGCCGGTCTACTACAATCTGAAAGCAGTTAAATCCAGAAGGATGGATGACCAGCACATCGTCATCGGCATCAACAATGTGGATGAACAGATGAAGCAGGCCGGACAGACTCTGATCGAGCCGGCCAATTCTCTCAATTTCAATATGCTGGCCTATGCTCTGACCAGCGACATGGAGTGCATCTATTATGTGGATATGGTCAGCGACACTTATAAAACCTTTACGGCAAACGGAGATTATACCCGGTTACCTTTACATTTGACGGGAATGAACTTCTTCCGGGAGTTTCGGGAGAATATGGAAAAACTGATCTGTGAAGAGGACAAGGATAAGGTTTTGGATGCTCTGGAGAAAGAGAACCTGAAACGTTGTCTGAAAGATCGAAGTGTCTTCAGCCTGATCTTCCGCCTCCTGATAGAAAACCGTATCCTCTATTACCAGATGAAGGTGGTTTCCGCAGGCGGCAAAGGAGACCCCCATGTCATTATCGGTATCAGTAATGTAGATGCCCAGGTGGCCCAGGAAGAGGAGCTCAAAGCCCGTAAAACCAAAGAGACCGTAACCTATGCCAGCATTGCCCAGGCTCTGGCGGCGGATTATTTCAGCATATATTATGTGGATCCGGAAACCGACCAATACTTTGAGTACAGTTCACATCTTGGGTATCACGGTCTGGATCCGGAGAAAAGCGGAGAGAATTTCTTTGATATGGATAAGACCAATGCTCTCAAATCCGTTTATCCCGAGGATTTTCCCATGGTACGGTCTGCCATCAATAAAAAGAAACTTTTGAAAACTCTGGAAAAGAACGGAACCTTTACCCTGACTTACCGTCTTCTGTTTGATGGAGTTCCGACCTATGTCCACCTCAAGGCTTCGCTGCTCAAAGATGGGGCAGGCAAACATATCGTCATCGGTATCAGCAATGTGGATGATCAGATCCGCAGAGAACAGGAGCATGCCAAAGCCATGCGGATGGCCAACCGGGATGCCCTGACCGGAGTCAAGAGCAAGTATGCCTATCTGGAAGAGGAGAGCAGGATCAATCAGAGTATCGCGTCCGGAAATGCAGATCCCTTTGCCATAGCTGTCTGCGACCTCAATGATCTTAAGACGGTCAACGATACCCTTGGACACAAGGCAGGAGATCAGTACATCTGTGATGCTTGTGCAACCATCTGTGATGTCTTCAAACACAGTCCCGTCTTCCGGGTTGGAGGAGATGAATTTGTTGCTATCCTCCGCGGGGTTGACTATGAGCACAGAGAAAGCCTCCAGAAACTTATGACCCGGGCCAATGAGGATAAACAAAAGCAGGGAGGAGCCATCATAGCATGTGGCATGTCCGATTACATACCGGGTCAGGATGCCGACTTTGATTCTGTTTTTAACAGAGCCGATGCAGCCATGTATGAGGATAAGAAATCCTTGAAGAAAGAGTAGGAATAGTATGTTTCGATTGGTGAATTTTGATGAGGAATCCGATCTGTACGGATATCTGTCCGGGATCGCATCGGAGACCATTTTCAATGCCCTTGACAATTGGGCGGAAGATGATTCGGATATTAAGATGATCTATGAAGCCGCTTTTGAAGATTTTGAAGGATTTGATGAAGATCTTGAAGAATTTCAGGATCTTCAGGATCCGGAAAACATGGAGAACCCGGAATTTGCTTTTGATTTCGGGGAAGCCGATCCGGCAGATGGAATCCGGGGCTTCTTTGACGGGATTTCCGACTATCTTTCGGTTGACACCAGAGACCGCTGGCGTGTTATCGACGGACGGATTACCGATGAAGACGGACGGATCGGCATGGAGATTATATACCGAAAGCTGGAACGAATGAAGGAAAAGATGGCGGATCCCGACCATTATTACACATTTGACCTCCTTGAAGAACTTCTCTTTCATTACATGACGGAATACTATCAGGTAAACATGTTTGCGGAAATGATGGAGGAGGAAGGAATCGATATCGAAAAGCTTGATGACGATACCGAGCTGGAAATTCAGATGGAATATGAGACGGAGGATGAAGACATGCTGGCCGTCATGCAGACTCTGGTTGAGGACTATGGTCTGGAAGAGGAGGAAGCAGCAGGACTGACCTATCCGGTCTTTCGCCCGGAACTGATGGGCTTTGATATAGGCGAGGATTCCATGTTTTTCTGGGACAATGATTTTATGCTCTTTTTCCAGAATGGCTTTATCCCGGGGATCCTGCGGATGATCAGTGGAATCGGAGCAGCTCTGGGATACAAGTATGACAATGTCAGAGAGATCTTTACCGATATAGGTTTCAAAGCGCCCCTGTCCCTGATCGGGACAGAGACGGCCTATAATCTGAGAGGGGAAGTGGTGATGAAACAGACACCTTTTAAATAAGGATATTGGTAAATAGCCTGACTATTCAGGATAATTGAAATATGAAAATACAATTTTATAGAAAATGGTAGAGGAGCGCAGAGCTAGATATTGACAATAATGTAATTATATGGTAATAATACAGATATACCAAGGAGGCCTTTGAAAGAGGGCCTCCTTTTGTTTTGGGAGGCAGGCCGGTGAAAAGACCCTTATTTGTTATTATGCTGGGAATGATCGGAGGAGAGATCAGTGTAGTGATTTGGGGAGGATGGGCCTTTCTCATCTTGGCCTTCGTCTTTCCGGGAATGATGATCGGATTCCTGGTCAGGCATTTCCTGCCTGTATATGGACCGGGAAAAAAGGCAGCCCGGATGATTATATTGCTGGGAGCCTTTTCATTTCTGGCCGGACAGTTTCTATATTATGAAGCCTGTAAAGCCAAAGGGGTGGAAGAAGACCTGTATGGCAGTCATATAAAAAAGTCATGGCTTTGTCAAAAGAAGGACAGGGATTCTCTTCTGCATTCCCCGGACTTTTTTCCCGGGAGAAAAGAATATGAGTACGGCAAGTCCTCTGACCGGACAGGCCTGAAAGGAGAAATCCGGGGCCGGGTCCAAAGTCTTCGAAAGAAGGAGGAGACAGTCACCCTTATTTTAAAAAGGGGAGCCAGATTCTCGGGAAATCCCCGCCCCCTTTCCGGCAAATGTATTCTGACAGGTCTGTCAGATGACCTTCTTCCCGGAGATGAAATCCAGGCATCC